>JANLUJ010000317.1:0-3694 GCA_031363425.1 Pirellula sp. | reverse complement strand
ATTGGAAAAGGATCTAAAACTGGGGTTTGACGCAGTCTTGCATCTCGGACAAGCCCCCGGCATCAGCCGAGTTCAAATGGAGGCAATTGCGGTCAATGTCGCGGGAATGACTGAGGCAGCCGGCGATTTTTTTGGTCCCTTGGTTCCAGATGGCCCAATTGCCTATCGTACTAAGTTCCCTTTAGACCATTGGAATCAGGAATTGCGATCCTGCGGGATCCCATGTTCTGTCTCTTTCCATGCTGGAACGTATTTGTGCAACGCGGCTATGTTCTTGACGCATCATTGGCACGAAATGCATCATAGGTCTTGTTCCATCGGCTTTGTGCATATCCCGCTTACGCCTGAACAGGTATTACATAGTCATCGAGATTTGCCGTCCATGCCGCGCGAGCAGTCCGCAGAAGCGATCGGCCGCATCCTCGATTTGATCTTCAATCGCGAACGCCAATCATCGATTGCATAGGCTGCCTGACGACTCCCGACCCCATTCCACTCAGAATGCGAGAATGCAAAAAAACGAATCCATCCAACGTATATGGTCCGCATTCCAAACGGGCGATTTTTCAGCCATCGAATTGGGACAACGCATCCTTGAGGCAGCGATCCTAACCCAAGGCGCCGTAACGCCTGACCTGGATCGAAAAAGACGCTGCGGATACCCCGAAGTCATCTACGGTTCGGGCAAATCCCCTGACTCCATACGTACTGTCGCAGAAGCGTTGCTCGTGGACAATGAAGAGGTGCTCATAACACGCGTAACTCCAGAGCAAGTGCGCTCGTTGTCTGAAATGTTTATTTTTCATCGTTGGAGCCACATTGGGCGGACTCTCCGAATCGGTCGGCAAGTCACTCCCATTGCTCCCGAGGAAATTCCCCACCAAGCGAATCAAAAGCCAAGGACAGTCGCAGTTGTCAGCGCAGGCACTACGGACGAGTCGATCGCAATCGAAGCCATCGAGACCCTTGCTTGGATGGGAGTCTCGTCGAAGCTCATTCAGGATGTTGGAGTGGCCGGCCCCTATCGATTGATGTCGCAAATCCCGACCCTTCAAACGATGGTTGCAATCGTCTGCGTAGCTGGCATGGAAGGAGCGCTACCCAGCGTTCTCGCCGGACACGTGCGATGCCCAGTCATTGCTGTCCCTACCAGTGTCGGCTACGGCGCCAACTTTGCCGGCCTATCAGCCCTCCTAAGTATGCTCAACAGTTGCGCGTCAAACGTTGCGGTCGTCAATATCGACGCAGGGTTTAAAGGAGCATACCTAGCTGGCATCATTGCGAACGGTTGAAGAGTTGGCAGCAAAAGGTGCTTGTGCTCGCCGCGACGTATTCATTTTTCTGCATTCCATTTTTCTGCTACGGTCGCACGATGACGCGAGCGTTTTTCCCTATAGACAATATCCCGACTACCTCGGATGTCTCAGCAGACACAACGGGAATCCCGTGGTAATCGCGATCGATTGCCACCGTATCATCTACAAGCCAACCTCCATCGATGGCGCTTAACCGAGCGGCATCAATGGCCAATACGCTGGCTGCGTCAGGATGCGCCAGGAAGACATCGCACAGCTTGCCATCTCGCCCCGATGCCACCATATGGGTGGGCCAACGAACCACATCCACCGGCAGCGATTCCAAGATCGAAAAACGTGCCACGGTTGGCATGGCCGCCTTTTCAACTGCCAACGTCCCTTGAACATTAAGTTTGTTCGGTGCGAGAGACAAGCCGGCTAACTCGAAAATAAGTGAGTCTAGTAAGGCTGACGTCGGTGCAGTTATTTGTTCGGACAAACAAAGAAGAGCGCCATCCTCAAGCGGCAAACACCACCCAAGTCGCTGCTGGTTTTTTCGGAAACCAAATGATCGCTCTTGCCAACGCAATGCTAGGCGAATCGGTTGAGGCATTCTCGATGCGATACGATTCCATGCTTTGCCATGAGCAATCGAAGGTTGCCAATTGCTCCATTCGGGCTCGGGCTTGTCATAAAGTTTGAAACGATGTCCTGTGCTGACATCTCGGTCGGGCTCTGTCGGAGTAGCCATTTCAATGCCGCCGGATATCATTTGAGCTAGCGTATCCGCATCTAACTTGATTCCCGAAAGTCCGATATCCAATCGCCAACCGCTTCGGTTCCAAAACTTGCTATTTTTTCTAACCAAGTCTCGGTACTCCGGATCGATGGCGCATCGGGCTTGAACTGTTTTCGCGTCGCTAGCAAAACCAACTTGAACAATCCTTCCTATCCGAAATCCTCGGTACAAGATCGGAGCATTGCTCTCGAGACCACCACGCGACTGCGCGTCCAACGTTATTTCAAGCGAACCTTCTGGCGGGGCTACAATGGGTGGTGATTCCAATCCAGCAAAACGAGCGACCGATTTCGCTCCATTCGGCGCTGGATCAATTGCAATGTATTTCGCACCCAAGATCGTATCTAGACCTTGAATCGATTCGAGAGATACCAGTGGCCGGACAATCCAGAACCGCGCGCCCTCAGCTGCCATCGAACGCGATTCTGGGGTCATTCGAACGTGAACCAATACTCCATCTCGCTCCAAATTCAATTCGATCTTTTCGACTGTCCCGATTTCTATTCCGTGATACTTCAACCGATCTTCTGGCTTGAGTCCGTAGCTGTCTCGAAACTCGATGAATATGATCTCACCCGCGCCCATTCTGGAATACCAAAACAATCCCAAGCTGATCAGCCCGCAAATCAATGCCATCCACCAAAGCCGCGATCGCATTCCAGCCGATACCTCTTTCAGGCTTTGAACATTTGCAATTGGAAAATAGGTAGGGGACTCGGTTGAATTGACATTTCCAAGAGGCAGGGCAGATGGCGAAAGCGGATCGCTCATGGTGACTCCCATATGGCATGCGGATCAAAGCAAATTGCAGATATCATACTCATCGTCACACATAGCACGAATGCAAATAGGGCAGGACCGAATTGGAATTGTACCACGCCGCTGAGCTTCACCAACATGACCAACAACGCCAAGAGCATCACGTCCATCATGCTCCACTTCCCAATTTGCTCCATCCAACGATACGTCCAAGCTCGTTGCCGTTGATGCATGGAACAAAGCCAACTTAGCTCGACCAAAGCCAGAATTTTCAAAAGGGGTAGGACGATTGAAAAGAGCAAGATGACGGTCGCTACGAGTACACTTCCGGAACCGTAGAGGTCCCAAATTCCTCCCAAAATGCTACTGCGATGATGATGACCTAGCTTTTCGATCTCGATAATCGGAAGCAATACCGCCGCTGGAAACAGTGCCAATGCGGCAACCGCTGCCGCCGCAGTGCGCCCCTGTGATCGCTGATGACTTCGAGTCTGATACATGACACTGCCACATCGTGTGCATTGAGCTCGATCATCGGCTTGCAATTTGACGATCTCATGTATGAGACCACAACAATGACACGCTTTGAGCATAAGGGAAGTTAGAAGTTAGAAGTTGGTTTTTCAGTTGTGGGATAGGCTTCCAGCCTGTCATCATCGAAGGCTTCCAGCCTATCATCATCGAATTGACAGGCTAGAAACCTATCCCACTTACTTTCCGCGAGGTTGACATCCTGGACAATAGAATGTGCTGCGTTGAGCCTGAACGATACGCACAATTGTACCTTTTTTGCATGTCAGGCATCGCTCGTCAGCTCTGTCGTAAACAAGGTGTTGGTTTT
>JANLUJ010000309.1:0-3212 GCA_031363425.1 Pirellula sp. | reverse complement strand
CCCGAAAAACAAGTCGAAAACGACGAGAATTCAATGAAACAACTACTTTTTGCGAGATGCGACAACCGTTGCGCCTAGTTTTCCACAAAAAATGGCCCAATAGTTGCGGACAATCATTTAACTGGTGAACCAATTGTTGTCAATAATCGTCGAATAACGGTTAGAGATGACCAGACTAGTCAAGTGTTGGTGCGATAGAACGATTGTCAACGTGGCAAACCGTTCAAGCAATGCCCGGCGCGAGACTACAAGGAGTTCAACGATTGAACTTCGTACCCTATCGCCGAGTGGCTTGTTGCGGTTGGGAGCCGCATGGATTGAACAAGATTCGACTCAGCAGCAGGGAGCTAAATTACTATGAATACCGACTATCGCATTTCACTCATTCGAGAACTAAGAGACCAACAGGTTCGTTTCGCTCCTCGCGCCAAAAGAAACGAGCAAGCGGACCGTGCTGAATCATTGCTTTCTGAATTGGATCCAAGCAAGAACTATCCCTACGACTTCTTGTTTTTCCGCGTCACAGAAGTTCGTCCCGATGGTACCGGTTATCGATTGATCAAAGGCGATGACGCGGTCCACGATCTTCGTCTGTTCGTCGAAGACATTACCGATTCGATGAACCTTCGATTAGAAGAAGCCAAAGAGCCCGTTCATACCGTCGAAGACCTTAGCAAAATGTTCAACGTGTCGACCAAGACAATCTCGCGGTGGAGAGATCAAGGGCTAGTTTCCCGTCGCTTCTTGGCCGAAGGACGCAAACGGGTTGGGTTCCTGCACTCCAGTGTGGATCGCTTCGTTACGCAAAACAAAAAGCGAGTCGAACGTGGCGAACGGTTTAGCCAAATCAGTGACGCAGAGCGGGACGACATAATTGATCGCGCACGTCGCATTGCAGCTATCGGTTCCAACCTATCGGAAGTCGCTAGAACAGTCGCTACCGAAGTCAATCGCAGCACTGAGACCATTCGATACACGATCAAGAACTTCGATCGACAATTCCCCACGATGGCGGTTTTTCCAGACCAACGCGAAGTGCTGTCGGACGAAGACAGACGTGCCATGTATCAACAGCACAATCGAGGGGTATCAACCGTCGTTCTTGCGAAACGTTATGGACGTATTCGCAGCAGCATCGTTCGTATTCTGAATGAACAACGCGCAATCAAAATTTTCGAATTGCCCCTCGATTATATGCCGAATGCTGAATTCGAGGACGAATCCCGTGTCGATGAGATGATGGCTGATCTTCCGGTCGTCGCTGAGTCGGCTCGCAAAGTGCGTGCACCCAGTGGATTGCCTCCCTATTTGGCTTCACTTTACGATGTGCCTTTGCTAACTCGCGAGCAAGAGTATCACCTGTTTCGCAAAATGAACTATCTGAAACATGTGGCTTCCAAGTTGCGATCCGAATTGGACCCCAAGGCGCCACTCGTTTCCCTGATGGATCAAATCGAAAAGCTTTATGAACAGTCCGTCGCGGTTAAAAACAAGATCGTTCAAGCAAACTTGCGTTTGGTTGTTTCGATTGCCAAGAAGCACGTCGATCCAAATGACGATTTCTTTGGCCTGATCAGTGACGGTAACATGTCCCTGATTCGCGCTTCGGAAAAGTTCGATTATTCTCGCGGAAACAAGTTCAGTACTTACGCGTCTTGGGCCATCATGAAGAATTTTGCTAGAACCATTCCAGATGAGTTCAAGCATCGCGACCGATTCCGAACAAGCTCCGAAGAGGTGTTCTCCGGCCATGAAGACAGACGAGCAGACAACTTCTCGGCAGAAATTGATCAGGCGGCCCGCACGGACCAAATTCAAAAGATCCTTCACACGCTAGATCAACGCGAACAACAAATCATTGTTCGCCGATTTGGCCTGGATCATCGCTTCGAGCCATTGACGCTCAAAGAAGTTGGCGAGGAGCTGGGTGTTACCAAAGAACGTATCCGTCAACTCGAAGCTCGAGCACTTGACAAATTACGCGCAGCAGCAAACAACGCCCACATCGATAGTCCAGAATAACTAGCAGCCTTTGCTTAGCATCGAGCGGGAAATTACTGTCGCTTCTTCATGGTGGCATAGGCTTCCAGCCTGCGGTTTGGCGTCCACAGGCTGGAGCCTATGCCACTTGTTTTCCGTACGATGCTTACTCTTCGATACAATACAATTTCGTCCAGCTGCGAATGAACAGTTGTTTGTCTACGGCAACCAACGACGCGTCGGTTGCATCTTCCAGCTGATTTACAGAGGCGACTGCTAAGTCGTCATTGTTCTCAAGCACGACCGTCGTTCCATCGCGACCAGTAAAATAGAGATGGCCATTGGCCGCAATGGGTGATGAGTAAAGTGTCCCGACTCCAAACAAACGCCTTCGGTCGACCAAAACCTTTCCCGTTCGAACATCGACAGCGCTCAAGACATCGCTGTTGCCTGCAGTGAAAAACAAGCGGGTACCGCTGATAATAGGCGATGGCACGTAGGGTGTACCCTTGTTGATGCTCCATTTCACTATGCCCTTGTCTGTGATGTCGCCGCTAGAATCGAGCGGAATAGCATTGGCACACGCTGCCCGATAGCCACTCATGCAGATAGCATTGTCCTCGAATCGAATCGGAGAGGGGATCGCATTGGTCGTCTGACCACCGCATTCCCAAAGTTGCTCACCTGAATTTGCATCGTATGCTCTGGCCCGATTCGTTCCATTGACAACCACAATCGACTTACCCTTGTAGACGGTTACAAGCGGAGTGTTCCATGACGTTACTTCGCCTGAACGCTTCGTCTTCCAGACTTGCTGACCAGTCCGCTTATCGAGGGCCGTAATGAATGAATCCTCTTCGTGATCCCAATTGACGATCAACAAATCGCCCGCCAAAACCGGTGTAACGGCTTCGCCCCAGCCCAATCGCGTTCGCATATTCCCTAAATCGACTTGCCATATCAAATCTCCGTCGAGCGAGTAACAAAAAAAACCCCGAGAACCAAACGAAACGAACAGTCGTTCACCATCCGTGGTTGGTGATCCAGCCGAATATGTATTCGTCTCGTGCCGTCCTTCGTGCGGAACTTGTTCTATCGCGGTTTTTTGCCATTGTGGTTTCCCAGTGTCCCGATCGATACTCGTGACGAGGAAGCGGTAATAAAAATCATCTGGCGTCGTTTTCGCGCGTTCATCGTTGACGACAGGTGTAGGACTTTTCTTCGTTGTTTTC
>JANLUJ010000302.1:0-2800 GCA_031363425.1 Pirellula sp. | reverse complement strand
GATGGAACCGTCTTGGAAATCCATCGTCCTCAAGAAGTCCCTGATTCGTGTGACATCGAAGAGTTTCGTCAGCCAATCGTACGCGTGAACTTCGTTTTGCCCATCGAGTATATCGGCGTTGTCATGAAGTTGTCGCAGGATCGACGCGGCATCCTAAAAGGCAATGAGTATCTTTCCAGCACTCGGGCTTTGGTAAGTTACGACTTGCCTTTGGCCGAAGTCATCTACGACTTGCACGACAAGCTCAAGAGCGTGACGCGTGGGTACGGCACCATGGACTACGAAATCATCGGGTACGAGCCTGCGGATCTTGTTCGAATGGATATTCTCGTCAACGGAAAAAGAGTTGATGCACTCAGTATCATTTGCGATACCGCAGACTCAGACCGCCGCGGTCGAGCCGTGGTCAAGAAACTCAAAGCGGAGATCGATAGGCATATGTTCGAGGTCGCCGTGCAGGCAGCCATCGGTTCTCGCATCATCGCTAGAGAAACCGTATCGGCCATGCGCAAAAATGTAACCGCCAAGTGCTATGGTGGAGATATCTCGCGAAAGAAGAAGCTTTGGGCCAAGCAAAAAGAAGGCAAGAAGCGAATGAAATCCATCGGTTCGGTCGATATTCCGCAGAAGGCCTTTATGGCGATTTTGGATACAGGTGCGGAAAAATAGCATGGTTCGAGAACGCAAAATCATTCCAACGGAGCCAGACGATGACGACGATGGCAAAGGCGACGGAAATAATGGCGACGAAGAGCGGCAGGGAAAGGTACCTCCCTCACCCGGTCATGTTCCTGGCTCAGGTATTATGGCTCCAGGTGAAAACGATATTGTCCTCCGTCCCAAACGAATCGCAGACATGGTCGGCCAACAGGAGGTGATGGACGTCATTCAAATAGCCATGGATGCGGCCAAGAAGCGGAAGGAGCCGTTGGGCCACATCCTCTTTGATGGCCCGCCTGGTTTGGGGAAAACGACCTTCGCGACATGCATTCCTCGCGAGATGGGGGTCAAGGTCGATATGACCAGCGGACCGGTCCTCAAGGCACCCAAGGAGATGATCCCTTATTTGACCAACTTGGAACACGGATCGGTTCTGTTCATCGACGAGATCCATCGTTTGCCTAAGCCAGTCGAAGAGTTTCTGTACACGGCGATGGAGGACTATCGCATCGACATCATCTTGGGAGAAGGGGTAAACGCTCGAACGCTCAATTTGCAATTGCAACCGTTCACTCTCATCGGAGCGACTACCAGAGCGGGGATGCTCAGCGCTCCGCTACGCGATCGATTTCTGATCCGACAGCATCTCGGTTATTACTCAGTCGACGAGTTGATCGAGATCCTGTCTCGCAATGCGAAAAAACTGAACGTCTCTCTCAATTCCGATGCAGCCGTGGAGATTGCTAAGCGAGCCAGAGGGACGCCTCGCATTGCAAACAATCGTTTTCTATGGGTTCGCGATTATGCGATGAGCAAGGCGGATGGACGCGTCTCACTCGACATTGCCAAGCGAGCACTTGACATGATGGGTATCGACGAGATTGGTCTCGACAAACAAGACCGCCGTTACCTAGAAACACTTATTCGGGTCTTCAATGGTGGGCCAGCCGGCGTCGAAGCCATTGCACACACCATGAGTGTCTCCGCGGACACGCTCGAAGACGAGGTGGAACCGTTTTTGCTGCGCAGCGAATATGTGATTCGGACTCAACGCGGTCGCTGTGCAACGGCGAAGGCCTACGAGATGCTGAAGCTATTCAATCCGAACCAAGGATCGGGATAATGAAAAGACTGTAGCGGATCTGTTGATCCTGGGGCAACGTTGATTCAATTGGCCTGGGCTGCCGTCGCCTAAGGCGAGCGGCGGCGTGTAAAGTACCAGTAGCACGACGCGCAAGCTAGTGAATTGGGTGCAGGAATCACTAGCTTGCGCGTCGTGCTAGGTGTATATAAACATGCCGCTCGACTAAACACACTCCTAGGTAGACTTAAGATTGTCTGCCTGAGGACAGGCAGACCTACGTGCGCGCCGGCAATGCTATGCGGCTCGTCTCAGTGAGGCTGATGCATAGAAGCGTTCGATACCATCTACGACTGCGTCCTGTTCGCTCTCGGTCAAGTCTGGATAGATCGGAAGGTGCAGAATTTCCTTGGCCGCTTTTTCCGTTTGTGGCAAGCAGCCGTCGGTATAGCCCAAGTCATGGAAGCACTCTTGCTGATGAAGCGGGACCGGATAATAAACTTCATTGCCAATTCCGATTTCGGAAAGATGCTTGCGCAGCGAGTCTCTCAATCCACCGGGCACACGAATGCCATACTGATTCCAAACATGCAGTGCATCGGGTGCATGATAGGGCAACTCGATGCATTGATTCAAACCCGACGCCGCGAACATCTCTGAGTAACGACTTGCGTTCTTTTGACGTGCGTCGCTGTAAGACTTCAAATGAGCGATCTTGACATTGAGGATTGCAGCCTGAATGGTGTCGAGTCGACTGTTGATGCCCACTAGTTTGTGATAGTAGCGTGGTTGCATGCCATGTGAGGCAAGTAGCCTTAATTTGGCTGCCATCTCTAGGACATTGCAAACCATCATCCCACCATCACCCATTCCACCAAGGTTTTTGGTTGGGTAGAAACTCAAGCAACCAATGTCTCCCCACGCACCAGCAGGCCGGCCCATGTACTCGGCTCCAATCGCTTGGGCCGCATCTTCGATGACTGGCAAATCATGTTTCTTAGCGATTGCCGTTATCTTGTCCATGGCCGCGCATTGACCGAACAAGTGCACCGGAATGAT
>JANLUJ010000280.1:0-4733 GCA_031363425.1 Pirellula sp. | reverse complement strand
CAAAGTCTGTTTCACCCTCGGCCAGAATCACCGAGTTGTCTCGAACAAACGCGCCGCGCCCACCCTTGAGCCGATGCGCAAGCAATACCGGATCGTTGCCATCGAGTGCAAAGAACACGACAGCCCCTTTGCATTTCTCGGCCATCTCAGCTGTCAATGGATCGTTGGCCTTAAGAACTCCATAACCATTCTTATGAACGGCTTCGATGATGCAGCGTTTGACTCTGGCTAGTTGCTCCAGTGTTTCGATATCGGCGAGTCCCAGATGGTCACCTTCGCCAATGTTCGTTACCACACCAACGTCGCACATGTCGAAACCGAGTCCCTCACGAAGGATTCCTCCGCGGGCTGTTTCTAACACAGCCGCTTCTACCGATGGGTTCATCAAAACAGCGCGGGCGCTTTGAGGTCCACTGCAATCGCCTGAATCAATTCGGCGGCCGGCGATGTAGATACCATCCGTGCAGGTCATGCCAACCTTCTTGCCTGTGCAAGCTACGATATGAGCAATGAGGCGGGTCGTCGTTGTCTTGCCGTTGACGCCTGTGACGCTAACGATTGGCACTCGACCATTGTTGTTTGCGGGATACATCATATCGATAATCGCTTGTCCGACCGGACGAGGAGTTCCAGACGATGGTTCGATGTGCATTCGCAAGCCGGGACCGGCGTTGACTTCCACGATCACTCCGCGTTGTCCTTGGAGAGGTTGTGTAATGTCTTGAGCGACAACATCAACGCCGGCAATATCTAACCCAATGACTCGTGCGGCTTCAACGCATTGTCGAGCGACATCTGGGTGAACTAAATCGGTTACATCCGCAGCCGTACCGCCAGTGCTCAGATTGGCGTTGCGGCGAATCAGTACTTTTTTGTTAAGTGGGGCGATCGTGTCCGGAGTCAGACCTTGCTCCAGCAAAACCCCGAGTGCCACCGCATCGATTTTGATCTTGCTGAGCGAGGTACTGTGGCCATCGCTTCGACGAGGGTCCTGGTTGACGACATCAATCAGCTGCTGCACCGTTGATTGCCCGTCACCGATGACGTGTGCTGGTTCGCGCCGAGCAGCTGCCACCATTTTGCCAGCGATGACAAGAACACGGTAGTCATCGCCGGGAGCATGGCGCTCACAAATAATCGAACTGCCTTCTTCTCGAGCCGCAGCATATGCAGCTTCGACTTGTTGGCGATCTTGGAGGTTCGTTGCTACACCACGACCATGGTTTCCGTACTGGGGCTTAACAACGACCGGCAGTCCGATGTCCTCCGCAGCTTCCCACGCATCGTCAGCGCTGTCGACAGGACGTCCCTCAGGCGTTGGAACACCAATGGTCTTGAGCAACATGCGTGTCAGGTCCTTGTCTTGAGCAATCGACTCAGCAATCGCGCTGGTGCTATCGGCTTCGGCCGTGCAAATTCGTCGTTGCAAATGCCCCTGACCGAGCTGAACCAGACTTCCTTCGTTGAGACGTCGCCATGGAATGCCGCGTGCTCTGGCCGCTTCCACAATAGCTTTGGTGCTTGGACCAAGGCACACGTCATAGCCAAATTCCTTTAGCTTCTCGACCTCAGCTGCCACATCGAACGGCGTGTCATGGACTGCAGCAAGAATGAGCTCGAAAGCCTTTTCAATACAAGCCAGTCCAAGCTTTTCTTCTTTGAAAGCGATTGCAACTTTGTAGATGCCATCCGTATTGGTTTCTCGAGCCCGACCGTAGCCAACTGGCGTTCCTGCCAGCGATTGAAGCTCGAGAGAAACATGTTCCAGAATGTGGGCCATGTAAGTTCCCCGACGCAGCCGAACAAAAAAACCACCGCGTTCACCCACGCTGCAGCGATGTTCGACCATTGTTGGCAACCATCCCATGAGCCGTTCGTTAAACCCCGGAATCATTTCCGAAGAAGTATCTTTGAGTTCTTCTAGGTCGACCCAAGCTTCGAGCACCGGGAAGTTTGCCCAGATGTTCGGACCTCGGAGTTTATTTACCTTGAGAATCTGCATGACTTCCTCTGTTACCTTGGTTGTTGTTTGGAGAGAACCTTAGCTAGCACTCTATTGTGTTCGGAAGCAGTTGCTGGCGATATATCCAGCAACGTGATTTTCCCGTCGCACGATTAGCTTGACTGATCCAAGTTGGAATCATATCCAAGTGTTAGCGGTTAGTAACAAATCATGTTGCAAACCGCGGGCCAAGGGCATTCTGTTTGGTATTGGCTCAGATTTCCACTGGAAAAATCGTGAAAGGCGATCTGATTCGAATTTTTTGGATCGTGATGCATGACATCATTTGGATGGCAACAACAAGTCACAATGATGGCAATCGGATTAGTTTGGATGAAACGTGACGAGCTTGGAGGTTGGATCACTCTATTGCCGGATCGACCAAACGTGACATTCGCCATAACCCAAAAACCTCGTCCAACGATAATTGGATTTATAGAAAAAGCAGCAATTTTTTCCGAGCGAATACTCGAGGGAATGGAGCGGGGAGGAATTTGGGCGAAAAACCTCGGTTGGACTTGTCCAATGCCACCAGTCAACATTAAACTCATCGTCCCAAATTCATCGTCATCCGGCTAATTCAACTTGCCAAAGTGGCGGAATCGGCAGACGCGCTGGACTCAAAATCCAGTGTCCTTAACAGACGTGTGGGTTCGATTCCCACCTTTGGTACTGCCCGAATGTCGACGTTTTTGGTTATTTGTACTTCCCGATCATTGTTTAAAACTCAGTTTGCAAGACGACTTCCGACTGTATGCCAACCATCAATCAACTGGTTCGAAAAAATCGCGTTGTTCAACGCAAGGCAACAAAGAGCCCTGTGCTCGAGCAGTGTCCGCAAAAGCAGGGCGTATGCTTGTTGGTTCGAACCATGACGCCTAAGAAGCCGAATTCTGCCCTCCGAAAGATTACTCGAGTTCGCTTGAGCAATGGCAAGGAAGTCACCGTGTACATTCCGGGTGAAGGTCATAATTTGCAGGAGCACTCCATTGTGTTAGTGCGTGGTGGTCGTGTTCGCGATTTGCCGGGAGTGCGCTATCAAGTCGTTCGAGGAAGCCGAGATACACTCGGAGTTGTCGGTCGCAAGCAGTCTCGCAGCCGTTATGGTGCGAAGAAGGCTTAATTTCTACCTCGTATCTCAAGCTTTTTGTAGATTAGTTTCGAATTCCTATGGGCAAAATCACCGCTTCTCGCACCAGTCTGCGACCTGATCCTCGTTTCAATTCCTTGTTGGCTTCGAAGTTCATCAACTGCTTGATGCACGATGGAAAGAAGACAACTGCGCAAGGTGTTTTTTATAGCGCACTCGATGAGATCGCTGAAAAAATAAAGGATAGGCCATCCATTGAGGTTTTCGAGCAAGCCATCGAGAACGTTAAGCCATATATCGAAGTTCGTTCCAAGCGAGTTGGCGGTGCTTCCTACCAGGTTCCTATGCAAGTCAATAAGAACAGGCAGCAGAGCTTAGCGTTCCGTTGGGTTTTGACGGCAGTTCGAGATAAGAAGGGCCGTGCCACTCATCAAAAACTGGCGGACGAGTTGATGGCTGCTTACCGTAAAGAAGGTACAGCAATTACCAAGCGAGAGAACACGCATCGTATGGCGGACGCCAACAAGGCATTCGCTCACTTCGCTTGGTAGTCGGTTATCTCTAAGGCGAGCGGCAAGCTGAGAGCTACCACTGAGCCCGAGGCGCTAGCCGAGCCTCACAACGCGAAATCGGCTAGCGCCTCAGTCTCAGGTAATGAATTCATCGGTACATTTCAAACTGCCGCTCGCCTAACCAATTTGACCAAAAGCCCGCCTGGGACTCTAGCGGGCTTTTTTCGTTTAGATCGGTCTGTCCTTGCTCATGGAGTGGTTACCCATTCGAGATTAAAGCGTGCGCAGTCAATCGAAGTATCCGCTTCGTAGAGACACAGAATGGTTCCATCAGGTAGCACGGCAAGATCGGAATAGGCGGCTTTGCCTGGATCGAGTACTTTATTGATCGTCCAGGTTTTGCCATCGTCGCGACTGAGCTTAATGCAAAGATTCTCTCGGTTCCCTTTGCTTGCAGGGATCTCATGGCCTCCTTTATCGAGTCCTAGCGTATGAGGATTGGAAAAAAGCATCGTTCCGGGTCGCGTTGGATGCGAGATGATACTGGCCATGCAGATTGGTTCCCAAAGCTCATTGTGGAAAACGGGCTTGCTCCAATTGGTTGCACCGTCATCACTAGTCGTGATGAGTTTTCGATTTGCTTTCGATACATTGCGAGACACGAGCATCACACGTTTGTCGGACATCTCGGTAATCATCGTTTCATTCGGGTCCCCGTATTCGCCTTCATTGGGAACTGCAATGTCTCCAGCCTGCCAGGACTCGCCATGATCATCGCTATAGATCGTTGCAGACGCAGAGGGTTTGTGGGCACCGGCATTTCCATACGCAAGCCAGATTGGAACAACGAGTCGGCCACTCTTGATTTGAATGCCGTGGCCAGGGCCCGTTGCGATAACCTTCCAATCGTATTTTGCGCGAAACGGTTCGAAGGTACTGGTGATTTCGATAGGCTTGCTCCAAGAAAGCCCATCGTCAGCACTGCGCATCGAATAGCATCGGGCATAGTTGACGCAATACAGGAACTCGATGGATCCTGTCACACGATCAATAATTGAAACGGGGTTATTGACTGTCTGCTCCCCTGACGCGGCCTTATGCGGATTGCCCTCGAGGCGATTGCCGAGGT
>JANLUJ010000266.1:0-5871 GCA_031363425.1 Pirellula sp. | reverse complement strand
GGAGCGGCGCGTTCTTGTGCCTTGGTTTGGTGGACTACGTTTGGAATGGATGGCACTTCGCAAGCCAACATGCGGGAGTCTTGCGTATTTATTCCAAAAAGGTAGCGGGCGGCAACGCGTGGCTAGAGCGCTGGGGCTTGCGCGGATTCATTTTCTACGTCATCGTCCGAACATCGAGTTCGATCCTGTGGAAGCTCGAAAATAATTCACTCGTAAGCACGATTGCCGCGATCTCAGACTGGGCTATTTTGACCCTGCCTTTTGCTCTCGTAGCTACGAACTTGCTTGCGTGGCATCGCGATCGATTTCCTAAGCTCGTTTATTTGATTAGCGTCCTGAGCCTTTATAGTGGATATCTGCTTGCAAGCTATTTCCGGATGTCTCAATTTATCCTGTGCCTAGCAACAGCAGCCTCTTTGTTCCATGCGGTCGAATACCTTGCAATTGTTAGCCACTATGCAAATCGCCGTCAAAATGTGGGTTCCGAGGGTTTGATGCGCAAGCTTTCCGCACATTGGATGTTCGTTTTGACTGTCTTTGTGATTTGTTTGGGAACGTTAGGGGTTTGGGCTAGTTCGCCGATGCGCGGTTACGATACGATTTGGCAGGGAGTAAATTTATGGGCGGCGTTTACCCACTACGCTTTTGACGGAGTGATTTGGAAGCTACGACGTCCAGAAACGGCGATGGCCCTTGGTACAACTTAATTTCAGCCAAATGAATCGCTACTTTGTCCTCTGGTTTGCAGTCCTCTTTGCGTGCATCTGCAATTGCTCCGTTTCGCTTTCCACAACTAGCGGTGAATTCCTACCCCTTTTCGCAAGTTACCGATTGGCGATAGCGCATCTATTCTTTTCAATACCGATAGCCTGCCTTTTCGCTTGCCGCTTCCGCGATCGATGGTCCGTGAATCGTTTTGCATTCATCCTCGCCGCAGTATTGACTTTGGCACTTCCGTACTTGCTTGATTCGGTCTCTTGGTTGCTCAGGCAAATGGAAGCCACTTTCATGCTTCGGAGTTTTATTCGCTGTGCGATCTCCATCACGATCGTGTTCGGTTGGCTTGTTACCATCCCGCGATCTATTGCCTGGAATCCCAAACGCGCTTGGTCATGGACGCTTCTGCTTTCAGTTATTGTCCCATCGATCTATGCTTGGAAACATTCTGAGACTTGCCGCGACGAGTTCAATTCGAGCCTGGCGGGCATGAGGATTGCAAGAGCCTACCATAGCTTGGAACGCTTGGTAGAAACCGATGGTGCGAAGCAGCTTCAGGGAATCGACATCGAAGACTGGCGGCGAAAACTGAAAAGAGAGATAGTACAGTCCGAACAGACAGTTGTAAGTGCGAGGAACGATAAAAGCTTGAACGGCTGTTTGCAGAGAGGGATGCAGTTGTTGTCATTGTCTCGTTACGAAGACGCGGAACGAGCGCTTTTGGAGGCTAGCACCACTGACCCGCAGATCTTACTTTTTCTCGCGATTACCGCGAGAGAAAAAAAAGATCACAAAAAAGTCGAATCGATTTGCCGCGAACTACTGAGAGTTCAATCTGCCGAAAATGCCGAAGGAAAACAGATGGTATTCCAGTTGCTCGGCGAATCTTTGGTCGGCCAACGGAAGATCCACGCGGCGATTGCATCATATGAACAAGCAATCCAACAATGCCACAATTATCGAGGCGAGTTTGAAATGCGGCTAGGTACGTTGCTAGGAGAAGCAGGTGACGTGTCAGGAGCAATTGAGCACTTTGAAAAAGCGTCCCGCTTAGAACCAAGCTTGTCGATTGAATCAAAAAAAAAGATCCGCGGACTGCAAAGCAACAGCTGCCATCTGTAATTTGACTATGGTAAAGTGCCCGCCCGCGACCTTCTGGCAGGTAGATTTCAGTCGGCCTGCCGGATTAGCAATCGACGTTAGCCCTCTAGATTTGGCCCTGAAATTAATTTCTCGCTCACTTTTTCTTAACACAACACGAATAGCATTGTGGTCGTCAGGCATCGTTGCCTCAATACATCCGGTCTACGTAGTTCTAAGGTGTTTTATGTTTCTAAAGAAAACGAAGTTCATTGTCGCAAGTAGCTTCGTCGCTAGTCTTGCTGTAACCCAATCTATGAGTGCCCATGACGACGACAAGCCGCACTCGCACACGGTTCGAGCCGTTAAGCCGGCGGAGATGTATCAGCCAACGCCGATACCGGACCGAATCATTCTCACATGGGCTGGTGACCCCAAGACAACACAAGCGGTAACTTGGCGCACCTCAGTCGAGGTTACGGATGCCTACGCTGAGTTGGCGATTGCTGGTGGTGGCCCGGATTTTGCCGTGCTTTCTGAGACCTACCATGCAACGTCGACGGCTCTCAAAACCGATCTCAACACCGCACACTTTCACAGTGTTCAATTCAAAGGGCTTAAGCCTGGCACCAAGTACGCTTATCGTGTCGGAGACAAGACGAACTGGAGCGAATGGTTCCACTTCTCCACGGAAAAGGACACTGCCGAACCTTTTTCGTTTATCTACTTCGGCGACGCACAGAACGATCTGCGCTCCATGTGGTCGCGAGTGATTCGTGAAGCCCATTCCGATGCGCCAAAGGCCAAGTTCATTGTTCATGCCGGCGACTTGGTCAACACTGCTCAGTCCGACGGCGAGTGGGGTGAATGGTTCGGCGCTGGCGCATGGCTCAACGCGATGATCCCGAGTGTACCAAGCGTGGGAAATCACGAAATGCAAAAAGGGGAGGATGGCAAGATTCGATTGTCACACCATTGGTGCCCTCAATTCACCTTGCCGCAACAGAATTGCCCCGAAGGCCTCGAGGAGACGTGCTACACGCTGCAATATCAAGACACCCTAATTGTTTCGATGAACAGCAATGAAAAACTCGAACAGCAGGTAGAGTGGCTCGATGGGGTTCTCGGAAAGAATAAACTGCGCTGGGTCGTCCTCAATTTCCACCACCCAATCTTCTCGACAGCCAAGGACCGAGACAATGCGAAGCTTCGCACTCTTTGGAAACCCATCCTTGACAAATATCGAGTCGATCTCGTCCTTCAAGGCCACGATCATACCTATGGACGTACAGGACTCGATACACCTGTCGCAACTCCGGAGACGGTTGGCAATGTTCCGACCGGTGTCAACAACGTGGATACGTTTACAGGTACTGTCTACGTCGTCTCCGTCAGCGGACCAAAAATGTACAACCTTTCCCCTAGCACGATCATGAAGCGCGTTGCCGAAGACACTCAGCTATATCAAGTGATTCGCATCGACGGAGATAAACTGTTCTACGAATCGCGAACTGCCATCGGCGACTTATACGATGGATTTGTGTTGGAAAAGCAACCAGGCAAACCCAATCGTATGACCGAAGTCTCTCCTGCCGTCCCTGAACGCAGACGGCAAGAGAAAGCGCCCAAGACCGAAGTCAGCGCTGCACCCGCCGCGATCGCCAAGTAGATATTTGGCCCGAGCAGCTCTAGGGGGCCGTCTCGCTTTCGCAACAATGATTTGCGTAAACTCCTTGGGTAGCCAAAAAAAAGGCTGAATGATCGACCGGTCAAGGCGGTTGTACAGCTTTAGAACGCCCCAATGGGCTTGCCCATTGGACGTAAAGTTTCCTGGCTAGAAGCGCTCGCATCAACCATACCCCGCCTCCCCTCCCAATCCAACGCCCGTGGCGTTGGATTGGGAGGGGAGGCGGGCGTTCGCGTGGCACACGCCTCTAGCCAATAAGCTCTGGCTCCAACGAGACAAGCTCGTTGGAGGCCTGCAAAAGCTCGTTGGGGGGGCTGCAATAGCTCGTTGCCGGCCTGCAAAAGCAGCGATATGAAAGCTGTACAACCTCCAAGCCGGTGGTATTCAAAAATACCGCAGGCTCATCGAGCTTCATTATTTCGCTTCCGGGCTGTCTAAAGGCCCGGCATGCCTTCTAGTATTCATCGTTTATTCACAACGCCTTCGCGAAACGTTAAGGCTTGCCCTGCATCATGACGACCGGTTGCTAAAACCATTCCTTTCGTAAAAAACGTCTGAAGGAAAATCGATGCGGATTCAAGTTGGAATGATAGCTCGTTGGGTTTTCGGCATAACATTGCCTTTCCTCGCTTTGACGCAAGCGGCGATGGTTCCGGTTGTCTGTTTCGGAACAGATCCGGTCAAACAAGATTTGTCCAAGCGGGCAACGAAGTTATCGTTTCAAAACGGCGTCGATCAATACTCAGGTACGGTCGACACCGAGATCTGGGCTCTCGCGCCAACCACGTTTCTTGAAAGCAATCCGAACGCTTCTTCGGACGCGGACAACGATGGCGGCGAAAGCCAAGTTTTGATTCGATTTGATGGCATCATTGGCAATGGTCCAAAGCAGGTTCCAAAGGGATCTAGGATCGTATCGGCACGGATGCTTGTAAGTGCGTTCGATCAAGGTTCAACCGTCAATCTCCATCGCATGCTGGTTCCGTTCTCTGCATCGGCAACATGGAATTCCATGGTCGACGGTGTTTCGGCGGATGGCTGTGAAGCATCGAGGCACAAGGACAGTTTTACGTTCGGCAAGATTGCCGCCAACTCTTCCATGATCGTCTTCGATGTGACGGACACCGTTCAAGTTTGGGCGAGCGGTCAAGCCAATCACGGATGGGTCTTTATCAATACGGCCGGCAACGGTTGGGATTTTTACGCATCGGAATTTGAAGACATCAAACAACGTCCGCAGCTTGTCGTTGAGTTCGAGAGCATTTCCGATTCACCAAAACTAGTGCAAAAACCGAAAGAAAGAGACACGGATGAGCCTGTTTCAAAACTCGCAGTGGAAAAGTGATCCTGCACACTTCCGCCGTCCGTCGCGACGCGACTTCATGTATGTCGGTTGGCTAGGTGGAGCTGGGCTAACACTCGGCAATCTACTTCAGCTAGAGTCAAAAGCAGCCGCATCGGACGCTCGCAAGCTTGAGGCAAAAGCCAAGTCGGTGATTCACATCTACCTACAGGGTGGATTTGCTCACATGGACAGCTTTGATCCAAAGCCCGACGCACCGGCTGAGTACCGAGGTATTCTCGACCCGATCGCAACTGCACTGCCTGGAGTCTACTTTAGTTCACACATGCAGCAGACCGCAAAGATAGCTGACAAGTTGACGGTGGTCCGTAGCATGACGCATACCGAGGTGGATCACAGCCGCGGCGAGCACAGCATGTTCACAGGCTACCGACCGAGTCCAGCATTGGTCTATCCTAGTGTGGGCTCGGTCGTCGCTCACGAGCTCGGGCCTCGCGATGCGATGCCTTCGTATGTTTGTGTTCCCAACCAAGGAAGCCAATTCCTGGGAAGTGGATACTTGAGCAACGCCTGCGGTCCGTTTGCACTCGGTGCGGATCCTGCTCGTTCCAATTTCTCTGTTCGCGACCTGAATCTACCAAGCGGCATCGATGAAAGTAGATTCGAGCGCCGAAAAGCTTGGAAAGAAATGGTGGATGGACATTTCGCTAGCTTGGAACGAGATGACTCCTTGGCGACGATGGACTCGTTCTATCAACGGGCATACGACCTATTGGCATCACCAAAAGCACGCGATGCGTTCAGCCTCAAGAGCGAGTCCGATGCGACACGAGAACTTTATGGGATGAAGCCATGGGGACCGATCCTTCGTCCCTCCGCGGGTGCCCGATTCTTGATTGCAAGACGATTGGTCGAAGCAGGTGCACGTTTTGTTACCGTGACCTACGGCGCTTGGGACACGCACGCATTCCACTATCGCGGCATCGAAGCGCAAATGCCCGACTTAGACAAGGCCTTTGCAGGTCTGGTGACGGACCTCGATCGTGATCTCGCATCGTCCCGCGGTGGCCATGGCGGCCGACGC
>JANLUJ010000249.1:0-5591 GCA_031363425.1 Pirellula sp. | reverse complement strand
TCTGCGATCTCATCGCCCAGTGGACCTCGTCCCTTCAAGCAAGCGACGGATGGGACAATATGCGAAGGACGAAATCTTCTTAACAGGTTTACCAAGAGTGTTTCCGCGCCGCCGACTGGCATGCTCGTGATAACGAAAAGTGCCTTGAGCGGTCTTTGCGGATCGGGAACAAGTTCCTCGCGTTGAATCGAGTTGCTCCATTCGTCTTTCGCATCGATTGCATTAGCTTGCGTGCAATTGGTCATCGAAGGCTTTCGGCGGTATTCGGGACAAAGAGTTGTAGGAGTGTTATCAAGCTATGTTAGCCCGCGGTGTGAACCGGGATTTCTGAACTCGTACTCGATCGGGCTCTTGGCTCGGATTTTTCGTGGATCGAAAGTCAGCCAGTTTTTCATGGCCGCCATTCCCGGATCGCCATGAATACGTTGCAAATGATTGGCATCCTGTCCCGGAAGATTCATTCCGCCGGCTGCGCTCAAAAAGCACTTAAAGCCCGACTCAAAAACGACATCGATGGCTTCTTGTGAAATGTTCTGCCTTAAGCCAATTGGAAAGGCAAAGTATTCGATAGGTTGTCCTGTCCAATCTTGAAGCCGCTTTCGAACGTCTGTTATTTCCATGCGAAGTTCTAGACGACTAAGGGGTCGGCCAAAATCGACATGCGTATGGGAATGAGCGCCGATCTGGATTCCTTGGTTCGCCATCCGTACTATTTCTTCAACCGTATTGGGTCTGAGAGGGACCCCACAAGCGACGTCGTGTGGGAACGGTTCCCCCGATTCGACAAAATGAGTCGAAACGAAGTAAGTGCACGGAATATTTCGCTCGGCCAAGGCTGGAATGGCGTACTCGCAATTATCGCCGTACCCATCGTCAAAAGTAACGGCCACCATCGGCTTGTCGCGTGATCCGAGCAACTGCGTTTCCCGAATCTCATCCAGTGAAGCTGGGGATGCGTTCTTTGATATCCAGTCCAATTGTCGTTCGAAGTTCCATTTCGGGATCGACCACCCGTTCATCGATTGCTTGGTGACGCGGTGGTAGAAGAGGACGGCAGCCGGAAACCTATTCTGATTCACGAACGAAACGGACAATCTGGCGCGCATTAGCCCAGTTGCCCATCGATAGAGCGATAGTCCAATTTCTCGTTGAATAGTTGTCATGAGAAAATCGTTGAGATCCAGATTTGACATTGCCTTCAAGAATGGTTGCTCCTTATTTGGCCCATGTCTTTTGTGTGGACGGAATTTGAACGCGTAAACTGTGTGGCACGCATGGTTTCCGACGACTATAGCGAATGTTCCGAAAAAACGGCCTGTCCGGCATCATCGATTGACCCAGACTCGTTGCATTGTGCATTCGCCAATGTTTTCAGTATTCGCGGTGAGCCCATGACGATGATTTCCTTTGGGCCACAGCGAGCAGAACAATCACCAGATTCGTCGCGATGGAACACTCCACTCCTTGATTTCACCCTTCCGTGTAAAAGGGCTTGCTTGTGATTTTGGTTTTCGTGTTAATGGCGATGGCTGCGATGGTTTGGTCGATCGCGTTGGTACGCTATCACGACATCATGACCGGCACTGCGATTTTCTTGGTGGCGACCAGCGTCTTCCCCTCCGAATTCATGTCCGCAAAGATTGGAGGCTTGTCATTGACGATTGACCGCATTTGGCTATGCGCATTGGCTGGCCAGTTTTTATACGATGCTTGGAATCGGCGAGCTCGAATTCGAAACTTGACCGCTTCGGACGTCTGTCTATTTATGTTTCTCGCATGGCTCATTGTCCGAACGGTGACAACGCCTATCGGTCATGAGCTCGTGGGCCAACCATCGACCATAATGCATTTGCTCAACGGTTACCTGATTCCGGCGTTCCTGTTTGTGTTGATTCGCCATTCCAACTTGGGTCCAAGAACTCTTTGGCCAGCTGTCACCGTTATCCTACTCTTTGGTGTTTACTTGAGTCTGACAGCCGTGCTGGAAATGACCAAGCAGTGGTCTTTAGTCTTTCCTCAGTTTATCGGCGACCCAAAATTGGGAATTCATTTCGGTCGTGCGCGAGGTCCAATGCTGCAATCGGTGCGTCTCGGAGTGTGCCTGAATCTATGCCTGGCAATACTCTGGACCTTTCCCGTCTGGATCTACTCGCGAGAGCGCTGGGCATGGTTGATGGCGATCGGTTTAACCCCTCTGTTCATGCTCGCGATCATGTTGACCTATACAAGAAGCGTTTGGATGGGCGCAGGGGCAATCGTCCTCATTTTGCTTTCGACCATGCTGCAGGGTAAGACAAGAACGATAACTCTGGTTACTCTTTTCTTGGCTGCGATCGTGGGTGGGCTCGTCGTTGGACCGAGTTTGGTCGCGTTCAAACGGGAATACTCCGAAGCCGAAACTCTAGAAAGTACTAAGATGCGAGGAGCGTTCGCTTATGTCTCCATGCAAATGTTCAAAGACTCGCCGATCACTGGATTTGGTTTCAACCAATTCCAAGTCTCTAATCGACCCTATCTCGATGATCGTACTACAAATATTCGACTGGAGTCTATTCGCGGCTATGTTCACCACAATTCCTATCTAAGCCTTCTCGTCGATTTGGGTTTGGTTGGCGCAACCCTTTACATGATTGCTGGAATCAGTTTGATTCGGAATTGTTGGGTTGTATGGGTCCATCCGACAGCATCACCGTATGCTCGAAGCGGTGCCGTACTAAGCTTTTGCGTCATCGCTGTCCATGGAATTCAAATGGCCTTCCACGACGTCTCGTTTTCATCGATCGAGAACACGATCCTGATGATGGCATTGGGCGTGAGCCAAGTCTTTAGGGACGAACTAGTGAGTCAATCGGAACGAAAGCTTGCGTTGATTCGAAGAGGTTCGGAGCCGGTGGTGCTGAACGCATGACCATTTCGGGTCCTAACACTTTGCGTTGCGCAGAGTTGTCCGGCCGATTACCTATATCACACGGCCCAGGGGGCCATGCTGCTGACTATCACACGGCCCAGGGGGCCATGCTACAGGCTCAATTCGACTCTGGCTGTGTATCGTTTGGTTCCTCGGCGCTCTCGTTGGAATCCGTTTTTTCACGCCACGACGGTTTGCGTTGGCGGGCTCTTGGATGATGGGAAGCCTGCATCTCAGGTATGGATTTTTCGTCCAGCGTTTTCGATAACGGACGTGCCGGCGTTTGTACGATGGTCGCCTCAAGTTTTTGTTCGTCTAGTCGCAATATTTCGTTGATCTCAAATTCGACCTCCTGGTTTTCCTCAAGGAATCGGCCCTGAAGGCCGCCTCGGAGCGCGGAGAAATGAAAGAATACATCGTCGCGAAAGTGGTCCGTTTTGATGAAACCAAATTTGCGATCCGGTATCAGCTTGATTATGTGTCCAACTCGCATCGACTAGCCTCGCCCCTCAGGACGCAATCGCCCCACACTACTTTGAAAGTACTTCTTTCGCCTCGCCACTACCGCGTCTTTGTGATGACTATCCGACAAGTCGTCCAAGTTCGACTGGCAAAAGCGACAGCCAATCTGTTCCAAGTGAAATTTGATATAGTCGGCTTGGTCGTCCATCATAGCTCCCAGCAGATAGCTTCCAAGATCCTCACGACTTGGACAACTCAGTCGATGCCTTCGCCAAATATCTCCAACGGTATGCACACCGCTATCTCGTCGCGCGATGACTTGACCAAGCTTTTGACGCAAAGCCTCGTCGCTTCGTAAGGCCGCTTCAATACGAGCCATCACGTCCGCGGGCAAGGATTCCTCGATGTAGGCCAAGAGAGTGGAGTCATTGATCATTTTGTTTTAACCGTTTCTCAATGTACCGACCGCGAGTGTTACATTTTGCCCACCGAAACCAAAACTATTGTTTAACGCAACTCTAATCTTCGATGGCCTCGCAACATTGGCTACGTAGTCCAAGTCACAATCGGGATCTGATGTCTCTTGATTGATAGTAGGTGGCAAGACTCCATCACGAATCGCCATCAAACAAACGATCATTTCCGTCACGCCCGCGGCGGCGATCAAGTGCCCCATCATGCTTTTGGTGCTGGAAACGGGTGTCAGTCGTGCCCGTTCACCGAATACACCCTTGCAGGCCAACGTCTCCGTTCGATCGTTGACAGTGGTACTCGTTCCATGTGCGTTGACATACCCGATTTCGTCCAGGTTCAATTTCGCATCAGCTATAGCATTTCGCATGCATCCAATGGCGCCCCTGCCCTCGGGATGGATGTCGGTGATTCGATATGCGTCCGCCGTGCTACCGTATCCGAGCACTTCACCAAAAATCGGCGCTCCCCGTTTCTTGGCGTGTTCGTACTCTTCCAGAATGACAATGGCAGCTCCCTCGCCCAGAACAAAACCGTCACGGTCTTTGTCGAACGGGCGAGATGCCTTCGTGGGATCGCTGTTCCGTTGCGAAAGGGTTGTGAGCAAACTAAAGCCGGTCAATCCGAAGGGATGAATCATGCTGTGGGCTCCGCCGGCAATCATGGCATCGGCATCGCCGCAGCGTATCAATTCTGTTGCTTCGCCAACCGCTTGGCTACTAGCCGCACACGCGGTCAAGCAATTGCTGTTCGGCCCCTGGGCGTCAAACAATGCGGCCAAATGGGCTGACGGCATGTTTGGCTCTTGTTCCAATTCTGCTTCGACATCCAATATCTCGCGACCACGCCGAAGGAAGGCGGAAAGATCAAATGCACCGTGCTCTACCCCAGCCGCCATCATGCTGGTAAAGTTCGGGAAATCTTGATTTCCCTCTCCTGCGCCCATGTAAACCCCGATTCGTGTTGGCGCTAAACCAGATTCAAGAATTCCAGACTGCGCAATCGCTTGCTTGGCAGCACCCACCGCAAATCGAGTGTGGCGTCCACGGTGTTGCCAAACGTCTGCATTCTCGCCTACTTGGGCAATACTCCAGTTCTTAACTTCGGCGGCAATCGTAGTCGGATAGCCGGTGGGGTCAAAGACCGTGATTTGGCCGACACCGCTTTTGCTCTCTTGTAGCGCGGACCACACCGTTTGGACATCATGCCCAAGCGGATTTATCATTCCTATACCGGTTACGACTACACGACGGCGCATCAACGCAACCACTCCCGAATTTGGTGTCTGCAAAAATCAAACCTATGGCGTTTACGACGGCGTTTTTCTCTAGAGTCGCCCGCGATCAATCAAAGTCCCTTTGACGTTGAAAGAGCGACCGAGCGACTCAGAACAAACCCTTTCGCCGCTTGACGCTCTGCCTCAAGCATGTGCTCGGGCGCTTGTATTCTATTCCCGTTTTGATCCACAGCAACGTCGAACAACTTGAGAATACGCAGTGTTCTCAGCAAATCTTCTGGAGGAAACAAACCGGTAGCTCCAAATCGGTCGTCGAGAAAGGCAAAGGAAAGCTCTAACTCCGCTCGAACCTGACCGTTTACAGTAACCTTGCCCTCAACAATCGCCCCAGTGGGTTTCTTGTCCTGAACGACAGCGGACAACAAAACTTGGTCGCCTGGAACAATCAATTCGTGAAAGACTGCTTTTGAGACTTTGGCCAATACCGTTTTGGTCAGAAAACCGCCAGCCTCG
>JANLUJ010000247.1:0-7963 GCA_031363425.1 Pirellula sp. | reverse complement strand
TAATCGTAGCATGGCCCCCCGGGCCGTGGTTCGTTGAAGTACTTTGACCTGGCGAAAGCAGCGCCAAGTCACGCTCGGCACGAGTGACGTACTGAGCCTTTTCGAAGCAAGACTTGACAGAACCATTGTCATTCGTACACTTTGGCACGCTTCCAAGATTGCCAGCAGCTATGCGGCCCCGTCGTCTAGAGGCCTAGGACACTGCCCTTTCACGGCGGTAACACGGGTTCGACTCCCGTCGGGGTCATATAATTTTTTTGGGCGCAATGCCCTACGCAGAAACAAACCCAGCTTCATGCTGGGTTTTTTTCTTGTGCGAAGTGACTAGGTGATTCTCGCAGTGATTCTTTTCAACTGCCCTCTATTCTCGAAGCTTTGTCTCTTCGTCACCAAGTACGCTGAACATAGAGACGAGTAGCCAAATATGCCTTGCATGCAAAGTTAATTCCATGCAGAGACGCTGGCCTGGGGGGATAAAAAGCTGGGGTTGTGGAGCATTTAGGGTTGCGCAACTTTTCATCCTGAAAGGATATCGGACAGTAGCCGGTGGTTGAGCGGAGCGACACCACCGGAAAAAGTTTCAGTTCGACATAGAAGGCGGCAGGCACCTTTCGGAGTTCGTTGGTAGCTTACCAATTGTCGTCCCACCCGCATCAAGCCGAATGGAAACGAAATGGCGATTTCGAAAACTGAATTCGCTAGGGCGACCAAACCCGGCGGCCCACCAGAGGAAGTGCGCAAAAATTCACATTTTTGGATTATTCCTGTTTTTGCGCCGCCTCCGCCACTAACAATCGATACGGGCGCACTTCACCGCGCAACTAGGATGCAAACCGGAACGTTGAATCCTTCGGTTCATTTTGCCCATTGACTACTCTCCTAACCCATCTATTCTCAGAATCACGAAAGCCCGTTGAAGACAGATCAATTCGAACAGGATAGTGGCTACGACAAATGGCATCGGTTGTTGAAAACTCCAATTCTAAAATCGAAGACATTTCGCATGAAATCGGCTTCGAGCGTTATCGTCGGCTTGATGTCGCCGATCGGAATGCGGCCGAATCGCTGAATGAGTTTTGCCGAGCCAATTCTCGGTCCAACGCGACCGCAATCTGTCTCGCCAACAGGTCATCCCTACAGTCTATTTTGACGACGCTGCCATTAGCTCTGGCGGATTTCCTCTCTTTGTACGCTTGCCTATTCATGACATCGGAGGTCGTTGCCAAGCTATTTCGAGTGGCGACGCACGAGGTGGAAAGTCAATCGGTCTTCTTCATCTCTTTGGTCATCTTGCCAATCGCACATTTGGCTGGTCTTTATCCAGGTTTGGGACTGGGTTCGGTGGTCGAGTTTCGGCAATTGGCTCGCAGTCTTTTTGCTGCCTTGTTGGTCTATGCCGGAATCGGTTGGTTCTGCTTTGCTTCTATGTGGTTTTCATTTCTATTGGTCGCGGGTTTGACATTCACCATCGCGTTGCCGGCAACGATGTCCATCCGTTTCTTTGCAAGAAGCTTAGTCAAACGCTGTTCTTGGTGGGGGGCGCCGATCTTGATCGTTGCCGATCCCAAGCGCGGTTTGGAGTTGTTTCGCAGAATGCAACGCGAGGTAGAACAAGGGTTTCGGCCGGTTGGCTTGCTCTTGGATCCAAACCAGTATTGGGGTTTCGATCATACGGTTCAACAAAATGAAATGCCTGTTTACGATATTCGACACACCGACGAGACGGCCTTGAAATTAGGGGTGACATGGGTCATCGTTTCACCCTGTGCCAACCGCGACGTGGCACCTGTTTTGGACCATTCATTGGCAGCGATTCCAAATAAGATTTTGTTGTCCTCCGGACAGGCGGACCTAAGCATATGGGACCAGATGTTCTGTGTTGGTTCCTCGACCGGGCTCCGGTTTGGAGGTGCGCAGCCAAGCACGCTGCAATTGGTAGCCAAGCGAACGTTGGACCTCGTATTGACCACGCTGGTTTTGATCGTCGGCTCGCCTGTTTTGGCTCTGTTTTGTTTGCTGGTTCGGCTAAGTTCACGCGGTCCGATTTTCTATTATCAGCGTCGTATCGGATATGGCGGGCGCGAGTTCAAGGCTTGGAAATTTAGGTCGATGCAACAAAACGCCGACCAGGCATTAGATCGCTACCTAGCAAGCAATCCTGCCGCTCAGAAAGAGTGGGACGAAACGCACAAACTATCGAATGATCCGCGGGTAACAACGATTGGTCGATTTTTGCGAGCGACGAGCTTTGACGAGTTGCCTCAACTTTGGAACATTTTGATTGGTGAGATGAGTTTGGTCGGCCCGCGTCCAATTGTCGATTCTCCGACTTATGATGCTTCTTATGTGCATCAGTACCCCGAGGAATTCGAAGCGTATAAGACCGTGCGTCCCGGTCTAACAGGCTTGTGGCAAGTAAGGTGTCGCAATAGTGGGGTTTACGAGCTCCGAATATATTGGGACATGTACTACATTCGAAACTGGTGCATCTGGTTGGACATGTATTTGATCCTGAGAACGATCAAAACAGTCGCGATGCGCGAGGGAAGATAAGGGGTAGAAACGTCGGGTATAGTCGACAATCGGATTTGAGGCGACTGATTACTCTTCTCGCATCAACCACAGAGTCACGAGGAACACAGAGAGAGCCTCAATAGAACCTCAATTGTGGCACGGCGGTCCCCGCCGTGATTCCCGCCCCAGTCTCCGGCCCCCAGTCTCCGGCCCCCAGTCTCTCTCCGGCCCCCAGTCTCTCTCCGGCCTACTCCAAAGAGTACTATTGGAAACGATTAAAGCGATTGTGTCACCACTGCTCGGCTAATTAGACGCGTTTCAAGATTGAGTTTCTTGTTATTCAATTGCGACCGTTTACGATCAAGTTCGTGCAAGCGGAAAACCTTTTCTACGCAACACAATTTAACTTTACTGAGGCATATGCATGGTGCGATTGCTATTGATAGTTGCTGTTTTGGGTTGTTCATCCGCCATCGCAAACGCAGGGATGCTGACCGATACCCAAAACCAAGTCGGTACGCTCATTCAGGGCGGTCCTGGGCGACTAGTGCATCTTGCTACGTTTTCAATCCCAAGTCAGAGTTCTGAAGTATTTACCGAGATGAGATTGAGGCTGTGGATTGAACAGTCACAAGCTTCACCTCCACCACAGTTGCTATTTGCTCAGTCAGGCTCAAATCCCCTAGACTTGTTTTCTGGCCCACCCGTTCCCTTGCAGAACATCGGAAATGGGTCGCTTACAGGAAATTACATCTATGAATATGTATCTCCTTTGATCACTTTGTCCTTATTCGATAGCCAACGAATATCCAGTTTGATTTCATCCAGTTCAGGAGGGAATCTGGATGCTTATCTATACAGCCCTACCTCGTCGGATTTTTCAATCCCTCAGTCCTCTACGACATGGACGTTCACCCGTAGCGCCGGCTTTTCCACAATAACGAACGCATACACATCAACATTGACTTTGGTTGCAGTACCTGAACCGATGACAGCCATAGCATTCGGATTGGGCTTAGTGACTCTTTGCCTGGTCCGTAAGCGACTCCGAAGGAAAAAAAATAAATGAAGTCGACATGTATCTTTGTTCAATCATTGGCTTTAATTTGCCTTTGTTCAACAACCTATGCAGACATGCTCTTTGCTTTCCACCAACAGGCTGGAACGGTCATCGAGACGGTAGGGAATCAACGCGCGATTTACCTCGGACGATTCGAGTTTGACGGTCCGCCACCCTCGACGGATTTTAGCGGCATATGGGCTGGCGCGACCATCCGAGATGCTAGCACCGTTCGCCTCTTTTTGGGCGATGGGAATATGACCTTCAATGGAAACGCATCCATGGTGGACACGGGAGTCGTTTTCACTCAATTAGCGAACAACCAACCCACGGCCGTCGTTGCGCCGGGACTTCCTCCCTCCATGTCTGGGCCGGGAGTTGCGCCTTTGGCACTTTCGGCAGCAGCTGGCAATAGTTTGCATCAGTTGATTACCAGCTCCATTAGCGCAGGCTTTCCAAATGGTTATCTCGACGGCTGGTTGGTTAGCAATGATCCCAACCATCTTTTCACCGCGCCCTCGTCAAGCAACCCGCTCTCTAGCAGTGCCACCCCATTCAACGCGTTCGTTGGGATTGTCGCAGTTCCCGAGCCAAGCTCGATGGCTCTGGTTGGGTTCTTGATGGCAGGTGCAGTGGCAATTCGCTTGCGCCGTCGATCTGTCGCGTAGCACCTTGGGCCGTGAAACAAACGTAATTGAACCACGGACGCCCGAGTTGCACAGAGGAAAAATCAAAGCGGGAACGTGCCGTGCTCGTCTCCTCGCCATTTCTATTGGCTGCGCAATTGTTTCTATCAGCTGGGTACTAGCTCAATGTACTGATGAATGGCTAGGATTTGCGCCATGATCTGGGCTTTGGGGCAGGGTAATCACGGTGGGGACCACCGTGCCACAATTTGTAGAACAGTTGTCCCAACTGTTCCCGCCCTGCGCACTTATCCATCCTCTCAAAATTCCTCCATTCCCTTCGTTTGCTTCTGTCAAATATTCAGAACGGATATTGAACTTGTACTGATCTCCTGAGCAGTTGAGTCAACGTTGAGTCAACTGCTCCACAATGTGCCGCTGAAGAACCAAGAACCGGCACGATACCGGCACGATTCCAGAATAATCGTTACAAATTGTTTACAAAACACATTCCGCAAGTAGTGTTAAACGATCACACGTTTGTTTTGTCTTACAGTTTGATTCGGAAGCGAATGATGATTAGAACCTGGAGTGGGAAGACTGCTGTTTGCGCCGTCTTGGCGATTGTGGCGATCGTGTTGGCACCATTGGCCTCAGAGGGATCGTGGGTGGTGAATCTTAATAACACAATAAAACTTAACAATGGCCCTGGCAATCTCGCCGGGGAGTTCACTGTCGGTACTGCTCAACCATCTTCTGGATCCGGAGACAATACATCACCAGCAAATTACTCCACCGTACGATTTAATACTTTCTGTGTTCAAGTCAACGAGTTTTTTAGTTACGGCGAGGTCCTGACGATTCGAGGCATTACGCAGTTTTCGGAAGACGGCCACCAGCCCTTGGCTAGTCAAACGGCCGCGCTATACGCATCATTTATGAACGGGTACGAAGACAATCTCTCCAGTTTGAATTTCTTCGGAAATACTAACGCAACGTATAATTACACTTCAGCTTCAAGTCGTGCCAGTGATGCGGACTTGCTTCAAAAAGCCATTTGGCATTTCCAGGGTCAGGGGACATACGTCACCTCGGAAACGAATGCCAACAACAAATTCGTTAATGCAGTCAGTGCGCTTTCCTCAAGTGCTCTTCTCACTTACGGCAGCGGCGTGAGCATTTTGAATTTAACTCGAGTGGTCGGTTCGAACAACTACTATCGAGCTCAAGACCAACTCTATTACGTTAGGTCGCCTCAAGGCGGTGCTCCTGTTCCAGAACCATCCATGATGGCACTGTTCCTATTCGGCGCAATCGGAGCAGGTTGGACCGCTAGTCGACGCAAAAAAACATAGCATTGTCTCCGCTCTTAAGCCGGCAATACTTTGCCGGTCTTCTCGAAATCCTTTAAGCCTTGCGCCATCAACATGACTAACCGTTCATAGATCTGTGATGGATGCAAGGCCAACGCCTTGGCAAACCCATGCATCCTCAAACGTCCTTCGATGCGAGGTCCGATCGTATCGTTTGAGCAGAACAGTGATTCCTTGCTAACTGACCAGTCTTCGCCCCAAAGAGCAAGGAGGCTTTCCCACTTTCCGATGCTTGCATAACCGTGCGATCGGTCGCCTTGTTTAGCTTGGAAGCAGAATAATCCAGCAGGACAAGCCTGCGGTATTTTTGAATCCCACCGGCTTGACCGGTGGATCGTTCGGGCGTTTTGTCTACCCACTCTGCTGACGTTGCATACTCTGCTAATCGATACAACCCCGGCAATCGGACCCCGCTGCCGTCGATTGGATGTCGTTTTCAATAGGTGAGCTTATGTATTTCACCTCTATCGGTTTGCGAACGTTGCAATTGCGAACTAGGGTTCCCTTGAACGAGGTCGTTTCCTATCTAGTCCTTCGAACGAATTGAGGTCTAGCGAACATCGCCAAATTCTTCGGTGGTAAGACTCGTTTGATTATTGGTTTGCCTCAAATCACGGGTCCACAGCATGAACTACTTCAGACGAGTTTTCCCAACGATTGATCGCCGTCAGAATGATCGCTGTCAAAAGGATCGCAGAGTAAAATCCAACCGTAACTTGACGTTCGAGATATTGGAAAAGAGGTTTGCCTTTACAGCCGATCTACTCAATTCGGCTTTAGCTTTCGAACCGCCAAATCCAGTCGACTACCATGATGTGTCTTACCGAGACATGGACATTTCAGAAGGGGTGGTAAGTACTGACCCACAAGCCGCGGATCCCTCCAGCCCTGAGAATACTCTTAACACAGCGACTCCGGTTTCGTTAGCAAACACATTTTTTTTGCACAGCAATCCGGGTGCTACCAAACGGATTTATCTCGACTTTGACGGACATGTAACGACAGGAACGTACTGGAATTCAGACTACGCCGGTGGGCAAGCGATTGTTTCTGGCGCCTACGACATAGATGGCAATTCGTCCGCTTTCAGTGATCCTGAACGAACACGAATCCAGATGATTTGGGAGCGAGTTTCCGAAGACTTCATTCCGTTCAATGTAGACGTAACCACGGAAGATCCTGGTGCGGCTGCGCTTACCAATGCCGGCGGTTCAGACACCGAATGGGGAATCAGAGTTGTAATCGGTAGCGGTAGCTGGTGGACCTATGGAGGCGGCGGTATTACTTACGTCGGTTCCTTTACCTGGAACACGGACACGCCAGCATTCGTATTCTCAAACCAACTTGGTAACGGCGACGAGAAATACACTGCGGAATGTATTAGTCACGAAACTGGACATGCACTTGGATTACATCATGATGGTCGAACGAGTCCGGTCGAAACATACTATACCGGACATGGAACGGGGACCACCGGATGGGCTCCGATCATGGGAAACTCCTACTATCAAAACGTAACTCAGTGGAGCAAGAACGAGTACTTGAATGCAAACAACGTCGCTGAAGACGACTTGTCGATCATAACAGCGAGAATCCCATATCGGACAGATGACCGCGGAGACACCAATAGTACAGCCTCCGTACTCAGTGTTTCCGGTGGACAAATCAGCGATTGGGGCATCATCGAGCGAACGACGGACGTCGACGCGTTCAGTTTTTCCACGGCTGCTGGAACAATCCAAATCAACGCTTCGCCCTTGGATCGAGGGCCAAATCTTGATATTTACCTCGAACTGTACGATATGTCCAACAACCTAATCGCCAGTTCCAACCCAACAGATTTGCTAAGCGCAAGTATCAATGTGACTGTTACAGCACAGCAGTACGTGTTGCGAGTTAGTGGCACAGGCAAAGGAAATCCTCTCACAGATGGATACAGCCGTTATGCAAGTTTGGGGCAGTATTTTCTAAGCGGAACCATTGTCACTGCATCAAGCGAAACACTCGCGGTTGCCGCAGCCGATGCGACGAAGGCGGAGGGGAATACCGGCAGCACCGCGTATACGTTCGTTGTCAGTCGAACAGGTGACACAAGCGGCACGACGACTGTCAACTACGCCATCACTGGCAGCGGCTCCAACCCAAGCACCGCGGGTGACTTCACTGGCGGAGTCTTGCCAAGTGGAACTGTAACCTTTGCCGCTGGTGAGACATCCAAAACAATCACCGTATTGATCTCCGGTGACACTTCCATAGAAAACGATGAAGGGTTCACCGTAACGCTATCGAGCCCATCGGGCTCTGCTGTGATCGCGACCGGTAGTGCGAGTGGCGTCATTCAAAACGACGATATCTCAATCTCCCTTGCAGCCAGCGATGCCACGAAGGCT
>JANLUJ010000750.1:0-17275 GCA_031363425.1 Pirellula sp. | reverse complement strand
ATTGGAGGGAGAGGGACTCATTCACGGATTTCTTGCCTTGGTCAACGATGCGAGAAATCAATTGACTAGACTCATATTGCACCAGCGAGAAAACATCGAGCAGATCGCCGCAAGTCAAAATCAAGGGGCGGATGAAGTTTGGCGGGAGCAATCTCATCAGGCTAGCACTAAGCCTTGAAATACATTGGATTCCAAGGAGTTACCCTGGGCCTATGCCGTTGCCGCTGAGGCATCGAATGTGCCCAATGAAAACTGGCTGCAGCGCCTCAATGCCAGCGAATTCGGCTTCCCCGCCGCCGGGCTTTTGGAAGCAATATCTCTTTTAGAACTTCCAGGACAAAACAGTTAGTTTTGATATGAAAAAAGGCACCGCGACAAGCACAAGATCAACTGAAGGTCCTCTCCCTCCTCCAGCCAGCCTCGAACAAACCGCGATGCCATTATATCGGTTGAATTTAATTGAACTATCAATCACACACACACGCCCAACATCAGTCTTCCGATGCGTTTCCAACAAAGCAGCTACCGTACCAATCTCCAACTTTAAGACCAACTTTCGACATTTGTATTCGATTGGAGAACTAAAAAAGGAACTTAATCAACCTCTTTGAGCCGAGAAAGGTGTCTAAATTTCCGCAATTTTTTTTGAATTGCTTTTCGCAAAACCGTGAATTGGTCCTGATCGAGTAACCACCGGGGTTTTGTGCACTGAAACAAGGCGAAGCGGGTGCGCAATAAGCATGCACTCAATGGGCAAATTGGATTGACTCTGCATTTTGCTCAGAGGGTTGGGTGGACGCCGAGTTTACTGGATTGGATTTTGGGGGATTCGCTCTTTGCCTTCTTTACATCCTGCTCCAGACGTAGATACTTGCCGAACAGTCGATTTGGGAAATGGGATCGATTGAAAACACGGTTCTGCTCCCCATACTTGCAGGAGAATTGATGCCAACCTCATGGATGTCGCGAATGGCTGTCTCTGAGCTTTCCACCTATCGATGGAGCTTTGAGGAAGATGTCTTTCGGTACAAGGAACACGGGTATCAAGCGATTGGCGTTTGGAGGCCAAAGCTGTCTGACTGTGGCGAGGCCAAGGGTCGAGAATTGCTTGCAGATCAAAAGCTGAAGGTGTCGTCCCTCAGTTGGGCAGGTGGCTTTACTGGCAGCGATGGAAGAACTTTTCGTGAGTCTCTCCATGACGCCCTGGATGCAATCGATGTGGCAGCCCAGTTGGAAGCGGATTGCCTAGTCATTTTGGCAGGCAGCCGTTCCGGACATACCCGCAATCACGCTAAGAGACTGCTAACTCAGGCGTTGAAAACCTTGACAGAGGCAGCATTGGCTGTGGGAATTCAACTTGCGGTCGAACCGATGCATGTTGGTTGTGCACATGAATTTACGTTTTTGACCAGCATCCCAGACACGTTGGACGTTATTTCCGGAATTGGAAGTAGCAATTGTGGGATCGTGTTTGATTGTTATCACATGGCGCAGGATGAAAATGCGATGGACTGGCTTCCCTCGATTGTTCCATTTATTAGATTGGTCCAATTAGGTGATTCGCAGCGGACACCCATGGGGGAACAGAACCGTTGTTTGCTTGGGGATGGAAACGTTCCATTGGCTGCTCTCGTTCAAACGATCGAACAATATGGATTTGAGGGTTATTACGAAGTAGAGCTCCTGGGTGAGGATGTTGAGCACTACGACTACAACGAGATCTTGAGTCAATCGCTCAGGAAATGCGCGAGCTACGGCTGTATTGATTTTTGAGAAAGCCAAGATGACCGGAGCACCAACAAAAAAGGCACGCATGGTTTTGCGTGCCTTTTGGTTCATCAATACTGCAATGTTGTTTTGCTAAGGCGACCGGCAGACTGAAAAGTACCAGTAGCAGGACGCGCGAGCTAGTGAATTGGAAGCTGGAATCACTCGCTTGCGCGTCGTGCTAGGTAGGGTTAAACCTGCCGGTCGCCAAACATTACTAACTTACCGACTTGATCGTCTTCAGCAATCTTGAAATGATCTTGTATGGATCTGCTTGCGAGTTAGGTCTGCGATCTTCCATATATCCCTTGTAGCCAGCATTCATGAAACTGTGCGGGATACGGATAGATGCACCACGGTCGGCAACACCAAAGCTGAACTTGTCGATGGATTGTGTTTCATGCAATCCAGTCAGTCTCAAATGATTGTCTGGTCCGTAAGCAGCAATATGTTCGTCGCGATACTTATTAAATGCAGCCATGAGCTTATCAAAGTACTCCTTGCCACCTTGCTCTCGAAGAATCATCGTTGAAAAATTGGTATGCATGCCGGAACCGTTCCAGTCGCCTTTGATCGGCTTGCAGTACAACTCAATGTCTAGTCCGTATTTTTCAGCATGTCGGAACAACAGGTAACGAGAGATCCACATGTCATCGCAAACCTTCTTGGAGCCCTTTGCGAAAATCTGATACTCCCATTGTCCCTTGGCAACTTCGGCATTAATACCTTCAAGGTTGATGCCAGCATCGAGACAAATATCGATGTGCTCCTCGACAACTTGACGAGCGATGTCACCGACGTTCTTGTAACCAACGCCGGTATAATACGGACCCTGAGGCGCTGGGAAGCCATCCTCAGGGAATCCAAGAGGGCGACCGTTCTCAAAAAAGAAATACTCCTGTTCGAAACCGATCCAAAGATCTGCTACATCCTCGACGGTTTGACGGAAATTGGACGGGTGCGGCTCGCCGTTCGGCAACATGACTTCGCACATTACTAGGAAGCCATTGATCCGTGTGCTATCTGGGTAGAGTGCTACAGGCTTGAGGATACAATCAGAACTCTTGCCTTCGGCTTGTTGGGTAGAACTACCGTCAAAGCCCCACAATGCCAAATCTGCAACGCTTGTCGGTGCAGTGTCCACGATCTTGGTCTTGCTGCGCAGGTTCGGCTCTGGCAAATAGCCGTCCAACCAAACGTATTCGAGCTTAAATTTTTTGTCCTTAGACATTCAGCTAATTCTCTCGCAAATTGAGGTACTTATGAAACTGTCTTGGTTCGCATTCCCTACATTCCTATCTGGGAAACAACACATGCATTCACGCCTGCATGTCCGCCCTCCAACCCGCATCAGTCAACGATCAAGCATCCTGACTACCCATTCATTCTGCCTTAAAGTCTCCAGCCCAATAGTCTTTGCAGCGGATTCCCTTTTTGCCGATCCCGGTTTGTCGAGTCCGACCAAGAATACCGATTGCATATACACTTCGTAGGGTGACTGATGTTAAGCTGGTATTGCTTAACCGAGACATACATTAACCGCCTATTTCAAGCTCAGCAAGCGACCCGCAAAGTTTCTTTAATCCAACCTCCCCCTGATTACTTTGACTTATCATGCATGCAGCACCCCTCCTTTTGTGCGTCCTGGCCGTCATGGCAATTGCATATCGATTTTACAGCGCATTTCTAGCAACGAAAGTTGCGTGCAATGACGCGACGAGGTCGACGCCCGCCGTCCGGCTCAATGACGGACAGAATTACCATCCCACCAATCGATGGATTCTTTTCGGCCATCACTTTGCCGCTATCTCTGGAGCCGGACCGTTGATCGGGCCTGTCCTAGCTATTCAGTTCGGATACATGCCGGGATTGATCTGGTTGGTCATCGGAGTTTGCTTGGCCGGCGCCGTCCAGGATTTCCTCGTTTTGAGTGCGAGCGTTCAGTATGAGGGCAAGTCGCTGGCTCAAATGGCGAAACAGCTTTTGGGGCCACGCGTTGGTTTACTTGCCTCGGCCGCAATCCTATTCATCGTGATCATCGCCTTGTCTGGACTTGGCATCGTAGTTGTCAAGGCACTTGGTGGCGAAACGATTGCAATGATTCCGGGGGCCCGCATAAGTTATATCGGTTCGCTTGAACAACAATCTACGTCGAACGGCACTCGGCTCCAGGTACCTCCAGGGTCCACCATTGAATACACCCGAGGCGTATTCAAGCGAAGCGAGACGTTCACCATGCAAGTGCCGGCGAATGCGGACTTGAAGAATTCAGAGGGGTCGTTTGTTGTCCCGGCCAAGTCGTTCGAGTTGATTCGAGGTAGTTCGTGGGGAACCTTTACCATTTTTTGTACAATTCCTATCGCTTTGTTCGTTGGATTGTACATGTACCACTTTCGCAAGGGGCGCATCGGTGAAGCATCCTTGATTGGTGCAGTCGGAGTATTAGGTGCAACAGTCGCAGGCAACTGGATCCCCGGTTCGATGTTGGAGCCCTATTTCTCTTTGTCGAGGCAGGGCATCATATTGGCAATTTGCGGATACGGATTCATTGCATCTGTTTTGCCAGTGTGGCTACTGTTGTGTCCTCGAGACTATTTGTCCAGCATCTTGAAGATCGGAACGATTCTCGTTTTGCTGTTGGGATTGATCATTGCCAATCCTGTGATGCAAGCTCCGGCGGTAAACGTGTACTACGCAAATGGCGGTGGACCGTACTTCAGCGGCGCAATCTTTCCATTCGTATTCATTTGCATCATGTGTGGTGCAATATCTGGGTTTCACTCATTGGTCTCCTCCGGCACCACCCCTAAGATGATTCAGTCCGAAGGTGACTTGCGTATGATTGGATACGGCGCAATGTTGATGGAAGGACTCGTTGCAGTCTGTGCTTTGTTTGTTGCGGCAGCTATGCCAGCCGGTGACTACTGGGCTATCAACATCGACCTGAGCAAAATCCATCTGCATGCGGAGACGCTCACCAAGATGCATGCGGACGTGGATCACCTACAAGATCTCGAGCGGCAAGTTGGAGGAGAAACCTTGCGTGGACGAACTGGCGGAGCAGTTACTCTGGCGGTTGGGATGGCTACGATCATGACCGAAGCCATGCGGAAGATTTCAAACACCCTCGACATCGATAGCGTTATCAAGTACTGGTTTCACTTTGCTATCATGTTTGAGGCACTATTCATTCTGACCACCATCGACACGGGGACTCGCATTGCTAGGTTCCTGTTACAAGAAGTTCTTGGAAGTCTCTTTCCTAAGTTTGCCAAAATGGATTGGTGGCCAGGCGTATTCATCAGTACGGGATTGGTAACCATGGCTTGGGGGTCGCTTATTTGGAGCAGTTCGATCGATACGATATGGCCCATGTTTGGGATAGCCAATCAACTCTTGGCGGGCATTGCATTGTGTGTCGTTTCGACATGGCTTTTCGAGTGCGGACGAGGCCGCTACGTTTTTGTGACAGCGATTCCGCTTCTTTTCATCGTCTCAACGACATTTACCGCGGCATCGCAGATGGTTTCCGGACGATTCTGGCCCAGTTTTAAGCAAGCATGGAAAGACGGCAATTTTCAACAAGGCTTGCAGGGCGGCTTATGCTGCGTTGCGATCATCTTTTTGATATTTTGTTTCGTCGTAATTCTTGGCAGCTCGATTTCCAAATGCGTGAGTAACCTGAATCCAAGAAGCCGAACGTAAGTCCATCCATTGCGACTCGTTTAACCCGCGCAGCGGCGTGCACTCGTTTAACCCGCGCAGCGGCGTGCATGCCAGGCCATCGCCATTACCCAGTAAGACTCAACTCGCTTCAGCGGCCGCACATGCTCCGCCCGCGCTCGAGCCTTGAGGGCCTCGAGCGGTTAAACATTTAGCTTCAAACTTGCAAGCCACTGCGACTCGTATCTGGCGCAAACCAAATGACAACTGCTCCGATCAAGTAGATCCAACTCGTCAACTGGCCGATGCGAGCGTAATCGCCGCCAAAAGTTTCTTTCAACATCGATGCCGCGACTATGATTCCAAACGAAGTAGCGATCCGGCCAAAGTTAAAACTAACCCCAGCCCCAGTGGCTCTCATTCGAGTTGGAAATAGCTCCGGCAAATACAACGGTAGCCAACCAAAAAAGAATCCATTGAATAGACCTAAGCCAGCAGTCCACCACAAGAAATCTGGGCTGGTAGGGTTCGAATATCGAAACAGATACTGCGAACACGCTAGGCAGCCCAATGACAATAGGCAATAGAACGTTCGACGCCCAACCCAACTCGCCACAACGCCACCGAGCAGACTCGCAACGGAACCCGGCGCAGATCGAGCAAGCAAGGTTCGAGCTTTCAATGCGGGATCCAATTGTTGGCTCTTTCCGCCCACTTCGCTGGCCCACGCGTTCGCCCAGTTGGAACTGCCCCAGCCTCCGAACAAAGGAATTGTTCCAAGCAAAATCCCTACGAGTGTGATCCTCAACATGGGCGGACTGAACACCTCGAACAATGGCGAGCGGATCGGTGACTGAGGTTTACTCTGAGGATCCGTTTGGCCGCGCAAAGCCAGCCATCCCGGAGATTCTTGGATTGCAAACACCGCGAAAATCGCCAACAAAGCGGGGGCAGCCCCTAGGAGCATGACCCAACGCCAACTATCAGGCGTGACGTGCACGAAACAAGTCAGAATAGAAAAAAGCATCGTTCCAATATTAGCTGCAGTTCCAATGACACCCGACACGATCGGACGAGATAAATTCGGCCATGCCTCTGAAACAAGTGAAATGCCGTTCGGCCACATCCCGCCAACACCCACTCCAACAAGGAACCTCATCAACAGCAATTGCTCCGCGGTCGTTACGAAGTAGGTCAATCCTGCGAAAACGGAATAAACGGCAATGCTCAAAACAATGGCCCGTTTGCGACCCCACCGATCTCCAGCCCAGCCTAGGACATAACCACCCGCTGCCGCTCCAAACATGAATGCTGCTGTGAGCCAACCAAACCATCGTCCGTAGTCTCCTTCATCGGCCACCCCTAGCAGATCCTTCACCGCCTCTCGCATCACTATCGAAACGACGGCCAATTGCACACCTGCGAACATCCACCCAAGAAATGCAACAACCACAATCCAATATCGGGCCGAGACCGAAAAAGTCTGTTCATTCTCTGGTTGCATGGAAGGGTACCTTTATTGGATGACATGGGCGCTTGAATTCTAACAGGTGCATTCCGCCTCGTGGGCTCGGTTGGACATTAAAGCCGACCTCGGTATCCGGTTGTATTTGGTGACCGTGTCGCTATCTTCTAATGCGTCGGGCCTTTCGATTCCCCTTAACTCGATGTTCCCTTTTGTTGGTCAAACTCAGCCATCATGAAAATCCTAATGCCCATCGGCGATGCGACGGAAGCCCTCGATACCTTCTACGCTTACTATCGGTTGCCAGAGGATTACTACGAAGTAGTGGTGGCGGGACCAGAGGCACGACTCTACCACACCGTCTTACACGAGATTCCACCGAACCCTGATGTTCCTTGGGATATCACACAAGAGCGTCCTGGTTATCATCTGCGAGCCACCGTTGCGTTTCGCGATTTGAAAGCCGATGACTACGTCGGGGCCTTTATTTCAGGTGGACGAGCGCCCGAATACTTGCGATACGATAGGGACCTCCTCCGGGTCGTACGAGAAATATCAGACGCAGGAAAGCCAATTGCATGCCTGTGTCACGGTATAGAGATTCTCACTGCTGCCGACTGCATTCGTGGAAAACGGGTAACAACCGTCCCTAAATGTGCTCTCGACGCAGAGCAAGGGGGCGCGATCTACACTGGCGAAAAATGCGTTGTCGACGGCACGCTGGTGACCGGCCAAGGCTATCAAGACAACGCGGCCATCCTGCGAGAATTTTTGCGTATGCTGAAAGAAAGCAAAGAGTAGCTCGGCACTCCGTGCCGAGAAAAACGGCACGGAGTGCCGTTCTACTCATGGCGATCAACCCAAAAATCTAGACTTGAACACTAGCCATTATTTTACGCAGGTAATCCGCCGTTCTTTGAGCGGATTCGGCGGGTGCCTCTCCTTCCGTGGCGGATTGATGCACCGTAACATAACCTTGGTAGCCCACTCGTTCGAGTCCTTGCATAACCAACGGAAAATCCAGTCCACCAGATGCGTGGACTGGAATGATGTTGAACGCTATCGGTCCCCGACACCAGGTATCTAGCGTCACGGCACCGTCGGTCCGAAGCATTTGATTCTGCAGATAGACGTTAAAAATCCAGGGCGCAAGTCGCTCTATGGTTGCGTGCCCGTAATCCTGTCCGCTCAATTCAAGGTTTGCCGGCTCATAAACCAAGCCAAAGTTTTTGCGATCGATTTTTTTCAGCGTGTCCACGATGGAATCGACCGTCTCAAAAAGACTTAGGGTATGACATTGATGTACCAACCGAATACCCATCTCCGCTGCTTCGTCGGCAGCCCGCTGAGCCCAGGCGATGTCCTCTTTCTTTTTTAACGCTACGCGAATGAGCGGGGCTTCCAAGTCCTTCGCAAGTCTCAAATATGGCCCAATATTTCTCAGCGCATTCGGCCCTCGTTCGTTGTTGTAAACCATGTCGAAATCACCAGTCACCATACTGACTCTTAGCCCCGCATGGCGGACTCGATCGATGGCTGCTTGTACTGCTTCCACAGCGGTTTGAATTCCCACCTGCGACGCCCGCATGCATAAAGCAGAATAGCCCGCTCGGGCGGCGATCGCGACAACGTCGTCAAGAGGGAGAATCGGTATCTCCTTTGACAAGAAGCCTTCAGCAATTCGAACAGATAGGGACAACTTCATCGATTAGAATCCTTGGGGTTTGCGTACGGGGATGAAAGCGGATCGCCGATGACTATGTCTTCCCATCCGACGAATCGTGATGCCGCATAAAAACTCTCCGCTAAATTCCAGCCTCGAGTGTAGCGATCGAAGAGAATCGTTGGCGAGGCTACCGCGAGCAAGAATGGTTCGTCGCAATAACCCTTAACCCCAGTCACTCGAGCTTCAATCAAATCCGCAATCAACGATTGTCCTCCGCTTGTTGGCAAGAAAGTTCTCGCTCCTGTCGATACAGCTGTCTCGGCAATAGCGCCGGGCGCGAAACGGAGCGATTGGTATTTGCCAGCATCATACTTAGAATCGTTGCTGCCCCACGAAGCGTAACCCATCAATCCTGTCCTATTGCCAATGAAGTTTTCGGTACGATCGATCTCGACGGGTACTCCAGATTTAGTAAGGTAAGCCGACGCAGCAACCAAGTCTACGTCCCATTCCCCCCAAGCAAACTCATCTATTGTTTTCATTTCCGTCATGCCATCGGTGGCTGGCGAAAGCGGCACTTTGGAATAATCGACGGGGTCAGCTAATAGCATCGAGTCAAGAAGAATAGGCCCGAGCGGTCTGGATCTCTCTCCCGCGAGCGCGTTATCAACCAATGCCATCGCAGAAGCCGCAGTATATCCATCGAGTCGGGTAACCAAATATCCTCCGTGCTGAGCATGCGAGAATCGCTCCGCCGAGTTCCAGAATCGGTTCACATAACACGTTCCCTTGGTGTCATTCTCTCTAAGGACAGCTCGTAATACGTCGCTCCTGCTGGAATAATCAAGGGCCGCCACACAAGAATCCAGCGAAGGCTGACCACTGCCAAATCCAACTGGAGCGGATGTCAACCGAAGCGGAATCCCTTTGTTCAGCACGATGTAATCGATCTTCGGGTCCTTAGACAAATACTCGCGCAACGGCTTTTCGATCACTTCTTGAAATACTGCGAAGGTCATGGTTTCACTGCTTGCATCGATGGATGAATCTTGGCAGTGAATCCTAAGGCTTTTCTTAACGCCTCGCTTCTCCCTATAGTACTTCGCAATTTGCATCGAAGTCGGGCTGTCCGCATTCTCAATGACCAACACATGATCCAAAATCGAATCGACCACAGCCTCCTTGTTTTCGGGCTTTGCGATTTCTATCGGGACTTCGTTTGCGCCGGGCAATATGGAATTGCCGACTCTCGCTTCTTCTTCAGGCTTCTTACACGCAGTAAGCGAACAACAGAACAATATCAAAGACAGCAACCGCCTAATAACAGGCTTGAAAATTTGAGGATGAGACATAATCATGGTCGATCTCGGTTATGGCATTCGGTGTCTGGGTTCGCGGGCCTTGTGCCCAAGAACGCAATAGGTTTGGCGCCCTAGGACTAGCGCTTTGCGTAGGGGGCTGACAACGGATCGCCGATAACGATATCCTCCCAACCAACAAAGCGAGAGGCCGAATAAAAACTTTCCGCCAAATTCCAGCCCCTCGTATATCGATCAAAAAGTATGGTTGGTGACGCGATGGCCGGCAAAAAGGGTTCGTCGCAATACCCCTTCACTCCAGTGACGCGAGCTTCGATCAATTCAGCGATCAGCGACTGACCGCCTTCGGTTCGCAGAAAGGTTCGGCCGCTTGTCGAAACTGCTGTCTCAGCTATCGCACCTGGACTAAATCCGATAGAGCTATAACTCTCCGCTACAAACTTGGCGTCGTTGCTGCCCCAAGAAGCGTATCCCATCAGCCCTCGTTTGTCCCCTTTGAAGGTCTCAGTTCGGTCGAACTCCACTGGCACCTTTGCCTTGGTGAGATTCGCTGCAGCGGCGAACAGGTCTACATTCCAGTCTGCAAATACCATCCCCAGAACTTGCATATCCACTTTTCCATTTTTGATTGGCGATAGCGGAACCTTGGACGTATCCACGGGATCAACCAAAGGCATCGAATCCAAGAAGATCGCTCCGGATGGATTCGAATTTTCGCCAGCGATCGAACTATCTACCAACGCAAGTGCAGATTCGGTAGTGTATCCATCGAGTCGCGTTACTAAGTAACCACCATACTTTGCATGCGAAAAACGATCCGATGCATTAAAGAACCGATTCACAAAACATTTGCCGGTATATCCGCTATCGTCGATAGTGACTTTTAAAGCGCTGGTCATGGTGAAATAGTCCAAAGCCGAAAGGTACGAGTCAAGCGAGGGCCGATTATTGGAGAGACCAACGGGCGCGTTCGATAACCGTATAGGAATGCCTTTGTTAAGGACGATGTAGTCGATCTGCGAGTCCTTGGACAGGTATTCGCGAAGTGGCTTTTCGATCGCGGTTTGAAATGCCCCGAAATCCAGGGTCTCCCGCTTCGCATCGACTGAGGAATCAGGGCAGCTTACTTGCAGTACCTTTCTCACACCACGCTTTTCCATGTAGTATCTGGCGATCCGCATCGATGTCGGGCTGTTCGTATTCTCAATCACCAACACGTGATCCAATATGGAATCGAGAACCGGCAAACTTTCTAATTTTTTGCCAGAGTCGTGGATGATAAGTTCACCGGCAATCTCGACAGGTTCTTTATCTTTCTTGCATCCGACTATCGCGATGGACGCGAACGATGCTGCCAAAAGAAACCAATTGCAAGGCTTGCGGCATAGGCGTTTGGTTGAATGCATCGTTGGGTGTCCCAGGGTTAGTCAATGATGATGTCGACGCTTACAAACTCTTGAGAAACAAGACTACTTCAGAAACTTCATCCATGCTCCAACTCAATTTAGCATCCGGATGAGACTTCAGAAGGTCGCCGATCGTTCTGTATCTGCCATCATGGAAAAAAGCTTTACGATGCGAAATCCCATTAAGGGAAGGTGGATTGAATTGACTCTGCCCCAGTTCGTCGACAACCCCAACGTCAAACGTCTCGCGTGATGTGTAATGCGTTGCTGGATTGTGACATCGAACACATCCTCGGCCTTCAAATAGCAATTTTCCACGCCGGAATTTCTCAGAATCTGCATTTTCTTCCACTGGAATTTTTTGTTTCAACAGAAAGGCCGCTATATCCTTCGCAATCGAAATGTCATCGTATCCTTTTGCTCGCAAGCTTTCATCCCGATGCATGGTAGACAATAACGATTTCTTGATCTGTCCCTCCAAACTGCTCTCGCCCCCGTTCCAAGTCCATGGTCCCGTTTCCGATACATTCAATAGCGAGGGAATGCGCTTGGGATTTCCAAATCGACCGTCGCCTTTCGTGTCAGCTAATAAGTCTGGTGAGTGGCCGTCGACATGGCAGCTGCTGCATGACATCCAGTTATCGTGAGAATAACTCCCGGAGAAAAAAGCCGCTTCACCTCGGGCCTCAGCACTGTCGATTGTTTTGGTTTGACCAATTTCCTCAAGCACTTGCAAAAGGCCGCCCGAGGTCTCTAGGATCGTTGCCTTGTCGCCGAGTGTGCTAACCGAAACAAGTCTGGAGCTGCCGCTTCTGACTATTCGAGTCGGTGATTGATCTAGTTTCAGATACTGAAAACGACCACGCGGATTGTCCCTAAACGCGATCTGATTCGAGCCCGCAATGGCTATCGCCAGACGACCATCCCACGCTACCACACCACTTGGATCAGCGGCACCGTTACCGACATCCCCTAGTTGGAATCGAAGAGCCGTCTTGGATAGCAAGGCCGCGGAATCGATAAGGTCCGATTCCGGTACGACGGATACCAGATTTTGCATCAATGTCCCCCAATGGATATCATCCTGATTGGTTTGTGCAACGGAGCTCAATTTCTGATGAGTGATTGCAATCGATTGCATGGAATCATCGCGGGCTAAACCACCGATGTGGTGGCCGAGAATTCTGTGTGTGGCGATCACCTTGGCCGAATTCGCATCGATTACTGCCAATTGGTCGCCAAATGCGTCGGCCACTAGGAACATTTCGTTCGCAAGTGGCAAGACCTCTTTCGGTTGAAATTCAAGCGAAATCATTTTGCAAGAAAACCCCTCGGGCAACTTCGTGTCGACGAGCTCTATCAGGCAAACTGCGTGCTTCCATGTCATGGTGATGCAAACAAATCCACAATCCAATGAAATCGCAAGCTTAGCCGGGATACCAGGCAGGCCAATCGTTTTCGCCGCATTCCCTTCATTGGCGGACAACTCGACGATTCGGGGTGGCTGCTTGGCAATCGCTAGGAGTCTATTGCTCGCAGGATTCACAACAAGATCCACCAAAGCATTGCAATCTCCATTGATATGCTTCGTTGCATTCGAATTCGTATCGACGACTGTAATGAATCGCTCGTTGTGATTCCCAACGAACGCCAATGTCCCATCGGCTGAGAGGGCGATGGCTACCGGTCGGTTGAAAACCGGTTGCTCAGCTCTCAGATTGCGATTGCAGGCAACCAAGACCATGATGCAAAACAGTTGAGTTCGCAATGAGCGTCGGTAAATTGAAAACATGTTGGCAAAAAACGATTGGATGGCTGCAGGGATTATAAATCCAAATCACGGAGGATGGTACCGAACTCGGATTCATTGTTCTTCTTCAAAGCTAATACATTCTTCAAGTTGGTATTCAATCGTTCGGATGGCTCGGGCGTTATTACCGTACCATTTTTGTCCAGCAGCCGATGGATCATTATTCCAACAAAGTAATCCGTCCCATGTACTGGAATGGATTCTCGAATCGCCGCTAGATTTTCGATCATTCGCGAATTATTGATGTCTGACTTATGCGACATAAAATAGACCGGAATGCCCGCATCGCTGGATGCATGCGCAAGCATATCTATAGCATCGGAAAGGCCTGGTGTATAAAGTACCGCAATCGCTACTTTCCCAAGGATTGTTCCATCATCGGTTTTCAACGTACGGGCCCCGGTGCGGGATTGCACTCTGCCGATATTCGCTTCATCAAGAATTCCATCTGCAAAAAGATGCAGGTAGTGAAGGTTGTCAACGGAGGTGCGACGTAGATCGAGCACGATCATTCGTACCTCAGGTCCCGCTTCTTCGGATTCGGCAACCAGTTTCTGAATTTCGTTCAAGCTACTTGCGGCAACACGATCGACTTGAATAAACAACGCCCCTTTATGGTCGTTTCTTTCACGCAACACGACGGATTTGATTGGGACTACCCGACGGATTACGTTCAATTCTCTGGGGGGTTGTCCACCTGTACGTACGGTCAATACGACGGTCGTCCCAGCCAGCCCTCGTAGAAGAGGAATGACCTTCTCCAATGGGCTATCTATCGTCGAGGTTCCGTCCACGGCTTCAAGGTAATCATTGGCGTGAATACCAACTTCAGCCGCTGGGCCATCGTCGAACACCCCTGTGAAAAGCTGACCTTTACCTTTTGCTGGTGACGATACTTGTACACCTATTCCTACATAACGATTAGCGGCGATTTGCTCTGTTGCGATGGCATTCGACCTAGAGATGATCTCCAATCCGCCACGCACCGTTTTGTCGAGCGCTGATTCAATCGCTTCGATGTTGTTCCGAGACGGTTTACCATCCGCGCCTAGCCGCGCCAATTCAGCCGCCAGAAAGCTATAAAGTTGATCCTTATCCTTGGCGTCTGAAACCGAACTAGCCAAATCTATAGACGATGGCATTCCTCTCGATTGGGAGATTCCGCGAATCACTTCGAGAACCATTTGCTGTCGAGTCGGCGGTTCGATGTGCTCCTTGAGTACGGTCTCGATCACAGATCGAATCAAGGTGTTGAAAGGTTTCGCGGAAGGGATTTCTTTTGAAGAATCCGATTCTTGCACGAGGCATGCGGACAGGATGTTCACGTTCATCAGGAAAAAGATGGAAATTGCTTTGGCGTTACAGTGCATAGGATTCCTACTTTGTGCGAATGTAAGTTTGCCTGCGACATTCTAGCCGCTCGTCCTCATTGTAAAACAAAAGTCTCAATAGTTCATCCACGCTCGCTAGAGCGTGGGCAGTGGGATAGGCTTCCAGCCTGTCGCTTCTACTATGGCACTCTGGAAGCCTATCCCGCATAAACGCAGGACGGAAACAATTTGAGACAATTGTTCTACAATTTTTTTCGCGACGCGTGTGATTTGGCTCTCAGTCAGTACTCTACTATCAAAGGGAACCCTCAATGTCACCGCTAGAAACCCGACATAGCCTCATTGTTAGGCTCAAAAGCGAGCAAAATGAAAATGCTTGGCGGGATTTCGTATGCGTCTATGAAGGGTTCCTGGGTCAATTGGCTAGGCGATTGGGTGTCCCTGAGCGCCATGTACCAGACGTAACGCAGCAGATCCTAATGGCGATCGCCCGATCGATCGACGGTTGGAAGGATGATGGTAGTGTCGCATCATTTCGACGCTGGCTAAGCACCGTTTCTCGAAATGCAGCGATTCGATTCATGTCGCAAGAGCGACGCCATGCAGTCGGAGTCGGCGGATCCGATTTGGTTGCGTTGCTCCAAAACATCGAAGCACCACCCGATGAGGAACATGTTCGCAAGTATCAACATGAGCTCATCGTTTGGGCTGCCGAGCAAGTGAAACATGAATTCTTGGAAACGAGTTGGAGAGCGTTCTGGTCCACTGTCATCGAAGAGCTCCCAGTCGATCAAGTCGCCCAGGAATTAGGGATTACGACTGGCAGTATCTACATGTCGAGAAGCCGAATCATGGCCAGCATTCGCCGGAAGCTATCCATCACTATGGACAATGGATAATGGAAAGGAATAACATGAATACTTCACTATGCGACGAGACGTTGCTCTTGCGATCGCTCGAGGAACGCCTATCCGGGCCACAAGAAGAACTGCTTGCAATACACCTGTCGCATTGCGAAGCTTGCTGCAAAAAGCTCGAGTCCCTTGCAGCTGATAATGAGGGATGGAAGCAAGTTGGTGTGGTCTTGCGCGAGGAATCAAGTGGCGAACACCCCGGTGCGAAGACATTCAACTATGCACTCGAGCATGATTTTTACGATGCCGCGACATGGAAGCCCAGCGATTTTATCGTCGACTTCTTACAGCCATCCGTATCGAAGGATACATTGGGGCGACTCGGCAATATTGAAATTCGAGAGTTCATCGGCCAAGGTGCCCATGGGATCGTTTTAAAGGGCTTTCAAGAAGAACTCAATCGTTTGGTGGCGGTGAAGGTGATGGCTCCGCACTTGGCGAGCGTGGTTGCAGCGAGAAAGCGGTTTGCGCGCGAAGCTCGAGCGACGGCGGCCATTTCTCATCCAAATGTCCTGCCCATCTTGCATGTCGACTCCACAGGACAATTACCCTATTTGGTCATGCCGTACGTCGATTGCGAGTCGCTCCAAGATCGATTGGATCGCGAGGGGCTATTGCCCGTCGTCGAAGCCCTACGAATCGGTCTCCAAGTGGCACGCGGGCTAGCGGCAGCCCATGCACAAGGGCTGGTGCATCGCGATGTCAAGCCTGCTAACATCTTGCTTGAACGGGGTGTCGAACGAGTCATGCTGACCGACTTCGGCTTGGCCAGAGCAGTCGATGACGCGACATTGACTCGCAGTGGCCTCATAGCCGGGACGCCTCATTATATGTCGCCGGAACAAGCTCGTGGAGACGCGGTGGATACTCGCAGCGACATGTTTAGCCTTGGCAGCGTTCTGTATGCAATCAGTACCGGACGTCCGCCGTTCCGGGCCGAGTCAACCTACGGCATTTTGAGAAGAGTTACGGACGACGCTCCGAGACCGCTTTGTGAATTAAATCCAGAGGTTCCGAAATGGTTTGACGGGATCGTTCTCAAGTTGCTAAACAAATCCGCAGCGGATCGATTTGAGTCGGCTGATGAGCTAGGGAAATTATTGGAAGAGTGTCTGGCACATGTTCAACAGCCTAGTTCGATACCGCTGCCAAGTGCCTTAGGAAAGCTCATGTCGCGTGCAAAGCCACATCCACGGGCATTGCCGAGACCGCGTCGGCTCTACATGATTTTTGGTTGCATGGTGACGATCGTTGCAGCCATTTTTGCTGTATACGGTTTCAGCCGTGGCTCCGTAAATTCTCTTTTTCTCGACATGAATTCGAAACGAGGCGCCCTTGTAGGAGAAGGAGCAAGCTCACCCATCTTCGAACTCGACCAGGCAAAAGAATCGCAGCGAGAAGACGAACTTTTGCCCTGGAGCGATGGTATCGAACGGGAACTTAGGCAACTAGACAACGAACTGGAATTATTAAATGCCGCGACAAACACGTAGGTCAGCCTGTCCTCAGGCTGACACGCACACGCCCCATAAATCCGAATTCGCTATGTCGTAAATACGTCCGGCTGAGGACAGCCGGACCTACGTGGCCTTCGGCATAAACACAAAACTTAACCAAGGAACAAAAAAATGAAGACCTTCCGATTCCGAACGGCAATGCTAGTACTCACCTACCTTACGTTGATCACGAATACCAGCCTTGGACGGCAAGGCGGACCGGATCTTGCTACACGTCGTCGAGTGGATTCCGAATCGATCATCATTACGTGGTCCGAAGCCAATGACGAACTACGAGGCTTCAGCAATAAACTAGGCGTATGGGAAATCCTCAATATCGAACCGCAAAAACGCATCATGCCGATTGAAGGAAATAACGTTGCGGCTGTGAAAATCGGCGATTCGATCGCTGAGTGCGTCTTCCAGTTCTTGGTCTCG
>JANLUJ010000227.1:0-3543 GCA_031363425.1 Pirellula sp. | reverse complement strand
AGAGTGCTTGAGCGGAGGATAGAGCTCTGGTGGGAACCAACTCGAGCGCCGCTAAAGTCGGAAAACAAGCCAGGGGCTGCCTCGGTGGCCCCTGACTTACTTCGATCCTGTCGGCTTGTTTTTCGTGCAATGCGAAAAATCCAACGCGCTGACGCGGAGCTATATCAAGCGTTTTTTACCCACAGATCCTGCGGATGAGCCAAAAAATGAGGTTTGGTGAAATCGCCTGGGCAACCGAGATTGACCGAAAGATCAAGTGGACCGACAAACAGGACATCTATACCCTCAACAGCAGCAATGTCCTCTGCTGCCTCGACGCCCTGTGAAGTTTCGATTTGGACGACTACTAAACTGCGTTGATTTGTCGTTTGAAAATAGTCGGTCCAATCCCTGCCGAAGTTGGTGGCTCGAATGATCCCAGCGACGCCACGCGTCCCAAGTGGCGGATACTTCATGGTTTGGACGGCCCTCGCCGCGTCCTCTGGCGTACTCACATAGGGAAACATGATCCCCGCAGCACCGCTATCCATGACAAATTTTACGTCGTCTGCATCGACGCTTCGAATGCGAACGATCGGCGATGCACTGGATCCACGGCACGCCATCAACATCCCTCGTAGGTCGGAAAACGATCCACTTCCGTGCTCCAAGTCGATCAGCAACCAATCAAACCCGACATCGGCCGCGATTTCCACCGCGTTGGAACAGCCTAAATTTAGAAAAGTTCCGGCAAGTAGCTGCGTTCTCAATTTCTCTTTATTGATCCACTGCATGCGTGCATTCCTCTTTAGATTTAAGATAGTCGAAGTCAAGTCCGCGCAAACGTAGATGCTCGCGGGGCTTCATATTGGATAGCTAAGTGCGGCGTGTCCATGCGTTTTTGACCTGTGCCGAGTGATCGTACTCCGGCTTCGACCAGGCCGGTCGTCAGCAACGTTCGTTCGATCGGATACGGAGACTTGCCAGTCAGAAATGTTTCTTCGGCCTGCGCCATCAGCGAGGCCGAGTAGGTCACGTTCGGTGTCGGTGGTAGGTGAAACAGTGTCGACAATGGCTCCGTCTCGCCTTTCAGCTTTGCAGCAAAGGTGAAGTCGCCGACGAGACCGTTCATCAAGAGCATGGTCGCTTTGACACCGTCGGCGTACTCATAGCGATAGGCCACTGGGTCTTTGACCCATTCGCGAATTTGTGCCGGAGTCGGATAGCGGTGACTGAACGTGTCTGGCTGAGCCAAGGTATGGCTTCTTGACAAACACGCTTCGAAGAGTTGCGGATCCCAACCACCACTTGTCCAATTGCCGACCTCCATCGCCTTCCATACTGCGTCGCCACGGAGGGCTTGCATCGCAACGACCCCGGTTTCACCGCCTCGTCTTCGCTCAGCCATGCACTGAATCACCTCCAACGCATGGAAGTCGTAGCTATCGATGCTGCCGATGGAAACGCTGAGTAATTCCCCCACTTCGGCGCCGTACGGCATTTCGATCGCTGGCATGCGCCAAGTGACAGGCAATGACGACCCAGCCGTGAAAGCGAATTTCAGCTCGCGCGAAATTTCAACCATCTCCTTTGCCCATTCCCATTTCCACGACAGATGCTTGTCATTGAAAACCGGTGCGGCACGACCATCCCGACGGAAGACGTCGGTCACTTGCTTAAAGAACTCGTACCGAGGGTACTTCGTCTGCTCGTATTCGCTCTTTGGGTAGTTGCCGTGTTCGCCAATGATCAAAACCGCATCGACCGCCAGTTTGTCTCCACCGCAACGCAGAGCCTCCGCGATAGTCGGATAAATCGGAAAACCAAACTCTTTGGAGCGTCGAACGCTTAGGTCATTTTCAGGATGCTGATCGACATAGGCGGCGACAACATCCAATGGCGGCCGATGCCAGCGACCATTCACAGGATAGCCCACCAGGAATCGCTCGGCCATGTGCCAGGCGTGAGAGTGAAATCGCCATTCGGTGGTAATGACGGCGAGGCGTTTGCGATCGGCTGCTGGCGTTTCTACTCCGATGGCCAACGGCATGAGGATCGATCCAGCACCAATTGCCTCCATGAATTGTCGTCGTGTCAACATAATATGGCCCTTCGAAATAGCTCTTTTGAGAAAGGTCGCGAGGGGTTCAAACCAGGGAAGGGAGTGTATACTGCTTAGGCGAGCTCCCACGAGCGGTCATTGTAGCAAATGACACGAGACTGTTTGAAATCGAATAAAATGATGACCGTACCCATGTCGCGACACTTACGTTTGGCCGGACTATATCGAGCAGCAATGGCCTTTGTATTGGGCTACGTATGGCTTACCAGCGCACTTGCATTCAGAGCGAGGTGTATAGCGGATGAAGTTGCCAAAGTTGAATTAACACAGATGGACTCATCTGTCATTCACTACGCTACTTTCCAAAGTCACAATCAAAAGATCGTTTCGCACGGGTCAAGTATTCACACTGCCCATATTCGAACGCGCAATGAACCCTACACGGCGCAGCAATGGCGATTGTCGTTGAGTCGCGATCAGGGGAAATCTTTTGCAACAATTTGCGAAGAAACTCTGGCAACGAACCCACCTGTTTTGGAGATCGATAGCCACGGCAACCTCTTTCTATTCCGAGTCGACTTTGTTAGCGGTGATGCGTTTTTGGACCTCTGGCCTTTCAACGTCGCTGGGGATTCCCCGGGCAGGCAAACGACTCGAATTCCAGGCGGAGCCGCTGGCAAATACGCTGCGTGTTTAGACGAGCCTCGCGACCAGCTCTATTTCTTTTCGCACAACAACACCTTTCATCGACTGAAACGAAACGGAGAATTGGTCGACTCTCGTCAGATACTTAGAGAGGGACGGAACGGCATACTCCAGTATCCGTTGTTGAGTCTGGATGAAAATGGCTGGCTTCATTTGGCTTGGACAACCCAAAAGCATGGCGTTTACATGTATTGGGATATCCATCATCTCGTTTCTCGCGATGGAGGTACAACCTTTTCTAATTTGCAAGGGGATAGCCTCGCATTGCCCATTGTTGCTGATGATACCGGCCCAGCGATGCGAGTGACCCCAGACGATGAGTTCGAAGTTCACACATGGCTGTCGAGCAGCCTTGGTCGGCGTGGTCATTGGCATGGGCTCTATCTTGCACAATCGACACCACCCAAACAACACTACGTTCGATATGATTTGAATTCCGGCGCAAAGCAAATCGACCATCAGCCGTCGTTTCGAGGCGAGACGATCGAGCTTCAAGGTCTCGACGGGTCATTTGTTGTCGACGCGAAGCGGCCGGAAAGAATATTCGCCGTGGGAAATGATCATGGAAGCGTTGGATGTCTGTACAGCGATGACGAGGGAGAGTCATGGCACGACTACGCCAAGTCATCGCAATCGTTTTCGCTATATGCAATCGGTAGTAGCCGGGTCACGATGGAGGATGGATCGATCATTGGAACTTTTACGGATCACCATCCAACGGAGGACATTACAGTAGGCAAATCCAATGTTTACTTTTTTCGAATTCGACCCAATACAGATTGAAAATTCAATCATGC
>JANLUJ010000226.1:0-3628 GCA_031363425.1 Pirellula sp. | reverse complement strand
AAAATCCCCATTGCAAGAATTCCGAGATCCCTGCCTGGCTGTATGTCATCGTCAAATAGTCTCGCAGGTAATCTGCCTGCAATTGCTCGTTGGCTGTATTGACGTCGAACTCAGTTATTGCGATCGGTAGTCCATATGTCGTACTATAGGTTTGAATCAATTGAGCCAATACATTCATGTCGGTAAGATTGGCTTCTCCATAATGGCTCTGCTCTCCGATTGTTTCGATCAGATTCTGTGATTTCAACCTTCCGAGCCAATAGTCGAAATTGGCTCGGTGGGAGGTGTTTCCACCATTGCGTGAGAAGATGTCGTATTCATTGAGTGTTCGCCTAGCCAATGGATCGCTCGCTCGGAAGAGCCTGAACCATTCGAGCAACTCATCGTTTCCGAGCACGGCCATGGCGTCGTTGTTGGCATAAGGTTCATTGACGATATCCCATTCAAATGTCTTTCCTTCGAATGTGTCGGCGGCATCGACAATCCGAGCATTGATCGTATTGCGTAGGTAGGTCGCGGCAACAGTTGAGCCTTGAGAAGCCAAGAGGGTGTCGTATTGACTCCAAACGCTAGATGGCATGTAGGTTCGAGATGGCCATATCACGTTGTGTCCACGCAACTTCAATCCGTTGGCTACAGCCCAATTGGCTGCGTCGATACCTAGCTGACGATTGTTTTGGAAATCGGGCCATTTCAAATTGTTTTCTATGACCACAGTATTGAAGAGTCTTTTAATCTCTGCTTGGTACTTCAATGCCGCGGCACCTCCAGTCGAGCTCAACAAATTACTGTACCCATTGACTGCAGTTCCGAACGCAAATGCGTTCTTTTTCTGCCGAAGTGTGACAACCGCTCCGTCGATTGGTGAACCGTTGGAATCTCGCACTTGAACGGTAAAATCAGCGGCACGGTTCTGATTGATGCGAGTGTCCGCATCCGTTCGCCATGGATCGGTGCCTTCTCGACCGACGTAGTTGCTAGAGGGAGACTGAGTTGGCATCGCCGAGAATGCGTATCCTCGAGTAAGATTCGTCCACTTAAAGCCGCCCACCTGGACCGATTGGGGCGCAAAGCCAGCGTTTAGGGTTGTCTGCAATTTGGCTACGTCGTAGGCTTGAGTTGTTGTCAGGTTAAACGTGTATTTTTGCCAATTGTTCGACAGGTTTATCGAATTGTAGGATAGCGAAGTAAAGCTTCCGTATGACTCTTGAACGACGATGTCCAAGCGAGGACTTGCACCAGTAATGCCTCGGGCCCATAATTCGACTTGAAGTGTATCTCCAGTTTGAACGGCAGCAGCGCTGCGGGCCACAGCTTGGAGTCGCCAACTGTCTGGTGGTGTCGTGACGGTGGTAATTAGGGAAGCGTTGGCAAAAGCCTGTCCGGTAACCGCAACGCTTTGCATTGTTCCGTAGTTTCCGCCAATGTTATTGAGTTCTATTCCAGTCGATGGCGCAAGTTCCGACGATGGGCCGTAGTTGCGAACATTAAACGCGGCGAAGCGAATGCTTTGAACTTGACTCCCTAAATGAAACCCAAAAGTTGCTTCACCTGCGGCATAGTCCTCGCTCGAAACAAATGGCAACTGCACCTTGGTCCATGTTGTCGAAAAGTTCAATCCTCGGTCGAGCGATTTGGTAAAGGGGGTCCCATTGCGTTCGAAGATTGCAGAGACGGTACCGTTGCCTGAAACCGAGCGAACCAAAAATTCCGCGAAGAGAATATCGCCTTTCTTTACGGGCCCGCTGATAGGTTGGCGAAGCTGAGCATCCCATGGGTTGGCTGGTTTCGTTGTGATGGCTGCTTGGATGGCAGTGATCGGTGAGGCTACCGAACCAGGTGGCGTGGTATCACTAACGGTCGTAAACGTGCCACCGAAGGATGAGAAATGGGTGCCAAGAGCTGTACCCGCTAAGAGGGATAGCCCACCAACTGGTGCGGGAACGTTGTCTTGAATGGTTGCGGTGGCGGTCCTTTGGCTAATCAAACCAAGTTGATAACCGGGAGCATCAACCAATTCGATAATCGAAGATTCCGAACCCTCGCTGATACCATCTGCGTTGGAAGCGATATCGATGAACGCATAATCCTGTCCAGCAGGGATAACTACGGTGCCTGGTAGACTTGTAAAGTCAGAACCATTGAGTGCCGATCCTCGTAGCGAGTATGAAACCGTCAGAGCATTGTTGATTGGCGCGCCTCTGCGAACGACTCGCATGCGTGCGGAATCCGTTGACCCCTCGGCGGTCTCTGGACGTTCAGCAAACAACTCGACTTCAGGCAAGACTGGAGACAGGTACTCACCTCGAATCAAATCGATAGTTGTACCTCCGGGAGTCGTCCAACCAACGGCCAAATGATCAGGGCCCGACCCTTCCTTGTGGAGAGCCTCCACATAGTAGGCCTGGCCAGCAACAAGTTTGTACACGGACGATCGTTGTTCAGGAAACTTGGTCCATTCAGTTGAGAGCGTACTGATTGGGACCGTCGCGATGCGTTGTTTGCCAATGGCGCTGTTCGAATTACTTAGCCACAATTCGGCCGTGTCGTCGCCGGAAATGTAGAAAGTATATTCACCGGTCTGAGGCGGGTAGATCAAACCGCGAAGTCGTTCGCCGAAATTATCCGCTTGATTGGTTGGCGATTGAAGCCCATTGGTAAGGCCAATAGAACTTGGTGAGTTGGGGTAGGTCGCTAGGCCAGTGAGGGCAGCAACAGAACTACCCGCGACATTGCTCCAAACCTCTCGCGAAGCGTTTCCGCGTTCGGAGGGGAAAAGACGAAAAGTGGGTAACGTTTGCTGAGCCTGGCTGGAGCTTGACCAGTCCATCTGGACCGACGCGTTTCCCGTAGTTTCAAAGTATTCGAGGAGAATGTCGTACTTGCGACCGGACACCAAATTGATCGTTCCAATCGCCCCAACCACAGGTGCTTCCGTCCATCGGTCGATTAGCAATTTGCCGTTGACCCACAAACGCACCCCGTTATCCGCATTGACGATGAACGAGTAGTTTTCCGTAAATACCGCTTCGACTTGACCAGACCATCGCACAGAGAATGTATCGGCACCAACAGAACCGTCGGGGGAGCCAGCGCCCCAATTGAAAGCGATGCTGGAGTCGGTGCGTGCAAGCACCAAATCGGTAAAATCTGCGTTGTTATAGTACTGTGCCAACAAACCAACGCCGGCGTGGGTATCACCCGCCATTAAGTGCCTGGGTTCCAAAAGTTCGAGCAGACATCGCCTAGATTTCTTTCGTCGATTGGACAACATTCTATGAGAATTCGATTTTTGATTGAACAGGCTGGACATACCGAAATCCCTGTGTTGGCCGCAAGAAATTCTTAGAAGAGGAAGATGAGACGACTTATTGTAGCCAATGCGACAGGACGAGTGGAAAAAAGTTTCGACCTGTACAATTGAATTCGAATTTACCGATGCAATCCCTTGAGCCTGAGGCGTTAGGTGAGTTAAGCCGCAGGAAATCGGCGAGCGCCAAAACCCTTTAGTCCCTTTCATTAGTTTGAAGCACCCCAACATCGCAAACAACGGTTCAATGATCGCGGGTCTGGGGTAGGGGTAACCCTGCGAACCCGAACCTCAACCACCGGCGTTCTGCGCACCCAC
>JANLUJ010000222.1:0-2206 GCA_031363425.1 Pirellula sp. | reverse complement strand
GCCGGCGGTAACCAGCCCGAAGCAACCTTGCAACCCGGTGACGACTTTTGCAATTTGCCGTTGGACGCTTGGCAAAAGGTCTTTGACTTAAACCTAATAGGCGGGACCGTTTTGCCGAGTCAAGTGTTTGCCGAAACAATGCTTCTTCGAAATTCAGGGAACATAATCAACGTTGCATCGATGTCAGGCATCATCCCGTTGTCACGTGTCGTAGCTTATTCGGCCGCCAAAGCCGCAGTGATTAATTTGACCAAGTTCCTAGCTCGAGAATGGGCATCTCGCGGAATTCGTGTCAATTGCATCAGTCCTGGATTCTTTCCGGCTGAACAGAATCGAGGATTGCTTTACAACAAAGATGGTAGCCTTTCTCCGCGTGGCCAACAAATCATCAATCACACTCCCTCGGGCAGATTTGGCTACGCACATGAATTAGCGGGAGCGACCATTTTTCTGGCGTCGTCCTCGGCCTCGTCCTTTGTAACCGGTCATAACTTGGTCGTGGACGGTGGGTTTTCGTCAGCGACAATCTAATGTCCAATTTCGTATTGGCATTCGTACCTCGTAATCTTTTCCTCTTGGAGAAATAATGGCTCAACTAAGTATTCGTACCGATTCATGCGATCTCGATTTCCTCTCGCTCGGTGCGTTGGTTCATCGGTTGGATCCTGGGATCATCCCGTTTAGAAAAGCCAAATCGTTCGATATTCACGTTTCGGGCGGAGAATACAACGTCGCTGCAAACCTTTGTGATTGCTTTGGCCTCAAGACTGGCGTCGCAACAGCCATGGTCAATTATGGAATCGGCGAAATGGTTCAAGCCCGCGTTCGCGAAATGGGTGTAAGACCGTTTTACAAGCATTTTGAACACGATGGTGTTCGAGGCCCAAACATTGCAACGGTGTATAGTGATCGCGGTCTAGGAGTGCGGCCACCAGTCGTCTTCTATAATCGTGCCAACGAAGCGGGTGGAATGCTGAAGCCTGGTGACTTTGACTGGAAGGCGATCTTTGGTTCGGGAGTTCGTTGGTTTCACTCCGGCGGTATTTTTGCGGCGCTTTCGGCGACGACATCCGAACTGATCGTGGAGGGAATGCAAGCTGCTAAAGCGGCTGGCGCAGTGACTTCTTTTGACTTGAACTATAGAGCCAAGCTTTGGGCAACAATCGGCGGCGCTGCCAAGGGACAAGAGATGATTAGTAAGATTGTGAAAAACGTGGACATGTTGGTCGGCATTGAAGAAGATCTTCAAAAGGGGCTTGGAATCGAGGGTCAAGACGTAGAGTCCAAGACGGCACTAGATCCCGATTCGTTCTTCAAAATGATTGAGCGGGCGGTGACTAAGTTTCCAAACGTGAAGATGGTTGCAACGACCCTACGTGAAGTGCACTCGACCAATCGACATGATTGGGCTGCGGTCCTTTGGTACGACGGCAAACGCTATGTAAGCCCAACTTGCTCGCTCGACGTGGTGGATCGAATCGGCGGTGGCGATGGTTTCGCGGCAGGCCTCATATACGGTATGCTGGCAGGCAAAGATCCAGAACAAGCGTTGCGACTCGGTTGGGCACACGGTGCATTGCTGACTACGTTCCCAGGGGACACTACGATGGCAAAGTTACCTGAGGTCGAACAACTTGCAAAAGGCGGTTCCGCACGCGTTCAACGATAGCCTCCCCTGGAAATATTTGCCGGCTGCCGGTCTCAGGGCTAAACTAGAGGGTGTTTGCACAAATGCCAAGATGGTGCCAAGGGAGATACTATGGCTCAAGTAACGAAACGGGACATGTGGGATTAGACATAGTTGTTTTCATAGCAAAAGAGTAACTGTTCTTCTAGTCTAGTGTTTCGTTGCAGCTAAGAATTAGGATTGGATGTAGTGGATCTTGTTAAAGATCCTGCGAGTTTGGGATCTTTGACAAGATCCACTACCCTAATATCATGGTGAAACGCAGCACTAGTGTTTCGCTTGAGATGAATTGCGGTGTGGTAGAGACGAATCACGGCGGGGACCGCCGTGCCACACTTTATTCCTGGCCCGCTGTGGTATTTTTGCAATTTGGTATCCTTTGCCTTTCCAGCCGTCGCTCCTCTCCGGTGTTCTCGACATGGTTGGGTGAGAAGCACAGCGCAAGGTCCGGGAGACTTGGATGGAAAATTTATCTGTTGGAGTTAGACGCTATTCGCAGCCGATGGTCCAAGCGGAGCA
>JANLUJ010000219.1:0-5090 GCA_031363425.1 Pirellula sp. | reverse complement strand
TTCGGCAAGTTGGTGTCGCACTACCTCGAGGCTACGCGCTCGGCCGACCGTCTTTCGTAAGAAGTTTTGATCGATCAACAGTTGAAGATGTGCATGGATGGTTGCTTTGGAAAGCGACAGGTCGCTGGCAAGCTCTTCGATCGATGGCGACCGTCCTTGTTCCTCCAGCAATCGTTCGACGGCATGAAATGTTCGTTGGAGGGTCGGTGATAATTTGGGTTTCTTCATGATTACTCGCAATCCTTAGTTTGTGCTCACGTGGCGACAACCACTTGATTGCAAGCATTGTCCAAATAGGCGTGACACGTTTGGTCACAAGGCGAAAACGGACCAAACATTAATCCTAATGAAGACTGAAAGATCAAAAACGACCTTGATTTTTGAAGATGCTGCCAATTTTGAACAATTTTTTGCAACGGTTTTTTTCGATCGGTGGAAAACCTGTTCATGGTGATCGCTACCAAAATATCGCATCGGAATTGTCCATAAAGTTCCGTCAAATCCGAGCGTAACCGGGAAGTAATACAGTTAGTCAGGCACTGTTAACCAGTGTGTCGCCAATCACGAAACTTCCACAGGTGCTACCTCCAGATGCGTCCAGTCGACCACCCATTAGAACTCTCCCCCGAGCAGCGCTACAAAGCGATCGTTGCCATCTTCGCAGTCGCATTACTAAGACTGCGCCAGCGCGAATTGCAGACCGTTGAAAAAGACTCTCAAAGTGAACAAAAGAGAGAGGAATCCTCTGCTAACGACCTTGAGGATTCTTGAATTCCATTGCTCAGTGTGTCCACGCGGGTTAACGCGTTTGAGAGTTCTAACCTATCCACGGGGCAATCGAATGTTGAATATCGAGAAGGAGGTCGCAACGATGCGACAGTTGACGACCGACGAGTTACGAAAAGTGTATGCGGAGGTATTCTCCGAAGCAACCAACAATCGGAATAAGCAATGGTTGATCAAGCGCATAGCATGGCGCATGCAGGCCAATGAAGAAGGCGATCTATCGGTGCGAGCGCGCCAACGAGCTGCTGAGCTGGCGAACGACGCTGACTTACTAATGAATCCGCCGGGGAATCGCAAAGCTAAGACTTCTGTTCTGCTGGCACCGGCAAACATTCAGCACAGCGACTACTTCCCGCCTGGCATGGAGCTACAGCGCAAGTACAAAGGAAAGCACATCTCTGTGGAAGTGCTCGATGTCGGCTTCTCCTACAACGGGGAGTACTTTAAATCCCTCACAGCCGTCGCACAAGCCATCACAGGAAAGCACTGGAACGGCTTCCACTTCTTCAACCAGCGCAAGAGAGGTGGAAAGTAATGAGCCGCACCATGATTAAACCAACAAAAGAGAAAACGCAACTGGTCCGGTGTGCCATCTACACCCGCAAGTCCACAGAGGATGGGCTTGAGCAAGAATTCAATTCACTCGACGCACAACGAGAATCCGGCGAAGCCTATATCAAGAGCCAAAAGCATGAGGGATGGCAATGTATTCCTAACAAATATGATGACGGAGGATTCTCTGGTGCCAATATGGAGAGGCCAGCGCTGCGACGATTATTAAACGACATTGAAGCGGGGAAAGTCGACTGCGTGGTTGTCTACAAAGTCGATCGACTTAGTCGTAGCTTGATTGATTTCGCTCGTATTATGGAGGCATTCGATAAACGGAAGGTCTCCTTCGTCAGCGTAACTCAAGCCTTCAATACTGCTTCCTCAATGGGTCGATTGATACTAAACGTACTGTTGTCTTTCGCGCAATTCGAGCGCGACATGATCAGCGAACGAACGCGCGACAAGATCGCAGCTGCACGTCGTAAAGGAAAATGGTCTGGTGGAATGCCAGTACTTGGCTACACTGTGGAAAATACGAAATTGATAATCGATAAGCAAGAGGCGGACCGCATCAGTGAGATCTTTCGAATGTACTTAGAGCAACAATCGGCGCTCACAGTTGCAAAAGAATTGAATGATCGCGGATGGCGTACGAAACAATGGACGACTCGCAAGGGAATTGTTCGCGGTGGAAAATGGTTTACCAAGGACGCCGTATACAATCTCCTTTCCAACGTCACTTACACAGGTAAGATTCAATACAAATCCGAAGTCCACAATGGTGAGCATGCTGCAATCATCGACGATGAAACGTTTGAGAAGGTCCAGTCGCTGTTAGAACGGAATGGTCAGGGCGCTAGCAGCGCCATTCGCAACAAGCACAATGCGCTGCTGCGTAAGATTCTCCAGTGTGCTTCATGCAACTGTGGAATGAGCCATTCGTATTCTAAGCGGGGAAGCAAGCTATATCGATATTACGTATGTACGCAAGCGCAGAAACGCGGTTGGCAAGAATGCCCGGCGCCGTCACTGCCCGCGAAGGAGATTGAGAGATTTGTAGTTAACCAAATTAGATCCGTTGGTCGAGATCCCACTCTAGTTCGCGACACGCTAGCGCAAGCGCGATCCATCGCAACAGCCCAAGTAGAACGCCTCACTTCCGAACGGAGCGCCTTACAACGCAATCTCCGAAAGGTGTGCGCCAACCTGGGCAAGATTGCGGCGGAGGCTGAACCCGGCGATCCCCGACTCTCCGAAGCTCAAAAAAGTATCCGAGAGGCCGACCACAGAATGATAGAAATTGATGAGGAACTATCAATAATTGCCAAGGATTCTATCGACGAATCAGAAGTCGCCCAAGTCCTAGCCGATTTCAACCAACTGTGGGAGTCGATGCAACCGCGTGAACAAGCCCGAGCCATCGAGCTATTAATTGAACGCGTTACTTTCGATGGACGTGCAGGGAAGCTGTCTATTACTTACCGTCCGACGGGGATTAAAACGCTAGGCTTGCAACTAGTAGCGATCAAGTCGGAGGACGCTGCATGATTACTAACCACGACGTCCATTTTGAAAAGCAGAGACGCGCAAGGAAGGTTGGAGCCGCAGCTGCTGAAGCGCAGTTGCCAATTGGCCGCGTTCCCCGAGTGTCCAAAATCATGGCTCTGGCAATCCGCTTCGATAAGCTAATTCGGGAAGGAGCCGTTAACAATCAGTCGGCGCTGGCGAAACTCGGCCGCGTTTCCCGTGTTAGGATGACGCAGATCATGAATCTGAATCTGCTGGCGCCGGACATTCAGGAGGAGGTACTGCATCTGCCGTTGCATTACTGTGGGAGGGAACGGATGAAGGAATGTGAGTTGCGGGAAATTGCTGCGGAGGTGGATTGGGGGAGGCAGAGGGAGATGTGGGGGGAAATTGGGCAATCGATTCAATCTTCCTCAAAGAAGTCGTTGGAGATTTCTTTAACTTGAAAAGTATTGGTGACGGTAACACCCACGTTGTGTTCGATCATTAGATTTGCCAATCGAGAACCGTCAATCAATACAACTCGTTTCGCCTCGATCCGATCAAGATATTCTATTGCATCACGCGTGAATTGAGACGTCGTCACAATTACGCCCTTCTTAGCTCGAATCATATCCATGCTACCAACGAAAGCTTGAACGGTTGGTCTGCTCACGTTTCCTTGCCAGCGTTTGGCTTGTACGCAAATGTAATCCAGTCCAAGCTTATCTTCGCGTATGATGCCATCGATTCCTCCGTCACGAACATAAGCGGTCACCTCGCTAGCTCCGAAGGAACCGCCGTATCCCAATGCTTCCATTAATTTGACCACAACATGTTCAAAAAACTGTGGCGACCCTTCCGATAATTTGAGCAATAGCTCGTTCGCAAGGGCATCGGTAATTTGCTTGTGGGACGCTTCCAACCGTTCCAAAGGCGTTGCAATTTCCGTATCAGCGAACTCGGAAATTTGAACTTGGCCATTTGCTTGTTCCTCTGTGGAGCCAGAGACAAAGGTGCGGTAGGTATCGAATTGCCGGAGGAATCGCACGTCAATCCGCGACGGATTTTGCCTCAAAACCTGTCGACCTACATTGGATAATCGGACCACACCGCGCGAATGATTCTCAATCAATCCCGCATTTTTTAAGTGGGTTTTCGTCCAAGCGACACGATTATAAAAAACCGGCGAAACACCGCTGGGTAATCTTTCTAAAAGCTCCTCCTCGGATACCTGTAACTTCTCCGCCAATAAGGCTACCATTTCCTTGACTCGACGTTCTTTCCCATCGGACAGCGTTTCCAGGAAGGGCAGCATCAACGTCTGGAAATCGGGAATGGTCATAGTTTTATACCGTGAGCATCAATCAGCGACGAAACCGTTGAGTGTACCTAATAGGATCATGCCCGACTAGCATATTGAAAGATCAATAATAGGAGATAAAGACTATCTTGCTTGACTACAATGTGGATGCTGGGTTGATATGAACGAAGGAAATTGATTGGAGACCTCATGCGCATTGGAACTTGGAATGTCGAACATCGGCTAATGACTGCCAGTCACGAGCGCTTAATAGCCGACCAAAAATGCGATGTCTGGCTGCTTACGGAGTTGAATGGTAAGTGGGTGCATAGCGATGGAAAGCGAGTGCTCGATTTCCATTGTCACCTATCCACAGGAGTTATGGGCCGGAAGCAGCATTGGGCCGCTGTCTTGAGTATTCTACCGTTAACACCAGTTGCTGAACCGCATCCTGCAAGTGCTGCAGCGATCGTCAATGGCATGACCTACTGCTCAACGATACTACCGTGGAGGAGCGCTAACGGTTCTCCATGGATTGGATCTTTTCATTCGGATAGGACAGGAGCGGCGGTAAAAACTTTGCTGGAAAAACTGCCGACTAGCGATTTAGTTTGGGGCGGGGATTGGAACCACTCCCTCGTTGGCAAAGAGTACGCGGGAAGCATCGGTGGACGCAAACATGTGCTCGAGGCTGTGGAAAAGCTGAAGCTAAAAGTGCCAACAACAGATCTGTTACATCGCGGCGATTACTGCAATGCCATTGACCATATTGGTGTCCCCAATTTGTGGATTGTTAAAAGTGCCGAACGAATTAGGGCTGATGGGTTGTCGGATCATGATGCGTATGTTGTTGAAATCTAAGAGCGGCAACTGGCGAACTGTAGAGAGATTGCTTACAGCGAACCGAGAGGGATTAGGAATGGAATCCACTGCCAATTCCATT
>JANLUJ010000215.1:0-12287 GCA_031363425.1 Pirellula sp. | reverse complement strand
CGGCAAACGTTCCCGCCGAAGCTGGAATTTTAGATCGCATACTGAACCGAAACGGTGGAAGAAGGGCGGGATGTTGTCAGCCCCAAGCATCGTGTACTCCGGCTCCAAATGCGAGTAAGCCGTGTGCGAGTCGGCAATGTGCGACCATGCCGAACTGTTCCTGCCAATCAACGCCCAATTGCCTTGGCCAGTACCATGAGAATTTACAACTATGCAGTAGCGTATTTGGAAGTGATCCGCAAATGTGCGCAGAGTGTCAACGCAGGGCTGCTCAAGCATATTGTGGATGTATCAAGGATGCAGGAACCACCCATCGCTCATGCGGCGCCCGAGCAATGATGCAATCTGCCACAGCGCAAAGTTGCGTCCATCCCGAGGTGCCAACACTGCAAACATGCGAAGAATTTTATGACACCTGTCATACTGCCGATCCGAATAATACAAATTGCGCTCGGTGTTGGTTCGAATGCATCAAGATGAGTCAGATGCTTCCAATGATTCCAAGTCCGTGAATTTGCCACGCTACTCTTGATGAGGCTGGTTTTCGATCGCTCCTTGTACAATACGAAAACCGGCAATGGATAGCTTTGAGATGGTCTTATCAATACACGGAATTGGATTGTTCCACGTTTGGATCTGTCCTCCATTTGTTCGAGCCAGTGCGATGTTCCATGGGTTGTTGACAACCATTTCGTGTAGACTCCCGGTTGCGCCCTGGAATCCCCACGCATTTGGATAAATTGCATAAGTCAAGATCGGACTCTTGGGAGGCGGAGCTATGCGAATCAACATTTCGTCGGTAGCGATGCTCGTCCAGAATGATTCGTAATCTCCGTGAATTCCGGCATAGCGCAGCTCATCAAAAGTCGGCAGTCGGTATCCATTTGCGTAGGCGTTAATGGAAATTTTAGGAAAGTACTCGAATCGCCGAGAGTCGTCTTTCTCAGCTTCAAATGCATACACTTTCTCGAGTCCCGATTTGTCGCTTAGCCAATTGAAAAAGTGCAGCACGGTGGGCACGAGCATGTTGGTCGCGCCAAGCTCATTGGACACTTCAGTTGGCCAATCCGACTCGCGAAAAGGCGGGAACTCGGTAAAGAAGGCGCCAACCAATCCAGAGCTTACTTCCTCACGCGCCATCCAAACATTGTCATTCAATGCGATTCCAAACCGTTTGCTTCCTTTGGTATCCTTGATTTCGAATGTCAATGCGCCTTCAGGAATATGGATCATCACAAATGGAAGTCCTGCGATAGGTTCGTCCATTCTCCATTCCTGGCTGGATTCGACGGGCGGCCCAATTACTCGTTGGCCCTCGAGCTTGGACAAAAACCACTGAGCCGTCATGGCCTTGCTTCGATCCTTATCCGACTTGGTCGACTGCAGGTAGTCTACTAGTGTTTGGGGGACACCATCCTTTTGAATCTCATCCATGCCGATGAGATGAGCTGCCAGATTCATTTTGGCTTCGTAGTTGGAATCATGAGACGACCCTGCCTCGATAAGATCCTTCGCAACTTTTGCTCGAGCGCTTCGATCCAAAAATGGAGATTCATCCTTGGCTGCAAACGCAAGCACTTTGTACAATTCGATCCCCGGATCATCAGCTTCCTGGATCTGTTGTAGCAATTGGTATTCACGCTGAACCAGAAACAACCAATGCCACTCAGCGCTTATGGTTGTTGATTTTGAGTTTTGTAGGAATTGCAAAACACGTTCGCGATTCGACTTGTTGGACAAGTATGCTTTCCAAAGTTCAAGTTCACCTAAGTCACTCTTAGAAACCATTTGATCAATGTCGTCGATGGCGACTTTGGCACCCAAGAGGGCCTTAAGCAGTATCTGTCTGCGTTGCTGATCGACATTCTCAATCGGCAGCAATCCCTCAATTTCCTTTTTCGCAATTCGGGCGTTGTCTTGCAAGCGTCGCAAGGGTGTTTGAAGCTCGCGGGATTTCGTGTTCAGAAAAGAGTAGATATCATTGTTCGCTGCCGTTCTCAGGTTTTCCGTGGCGCGAATAGACTCGCGCCTGGCAGAAACGATTAAAGTTGCGAACGAGGCGATTCCAACAGCGAATACCGATAGCCAGGCAATCGCCCGCGCGCCGCTCGCACGCATGACTTTATCCTGTTCAACACTGCGTCGCATCTTGCTCACTGCCATCGTGGCCAATAACCAATCCCAAATCCCGAGCAAGTTGACGCGGTTGGGCTCACGTTGGTATCGACTTGCAATCATGGACAAGCGTTGTCGGGCTCGCCCTTGCCAAGTGGAATTGTCTTGAGCGGAAAGCCAACTCTGAATCGGGCGAACTAGGTAGTCATGTGCGAGAGTAAAATGTTGCTCAGAGGAATGAGCGTTTGCAGTCGGAGAAATAATTCGAAGGTCAAACGAAAGGCATCGAATCGATTGAGTAAAGCGAACGGAATCCATGGTTTCATTGGCCGCGCTGGCAAGTTCCGACAACGATTTCGATGCGGACTTAAGCTCTCGGTCGTCTACAGGCAGCAAGACACGCAAGATCTCAATGCAAACGTTTGCCACCGACCGACGAGACATCGGTGAGTTCTGCGAATGGAATGCATCGGTTAGGAATCGAGAAAAGGCAATTTCGACTCCACCAAACGCATGTATCGTTTGGATTTCCCAAGCGTAATTCTTCATTAGTTCTGCAAACATCGCGATGCGAACACAGAGCACCGTTTCGTCCTGTGCCAGGCCATCAATCACGGTGTCGATAAACGTCTTTTGCGCTGCGGTAAGTTGCGAATCGAAAGAAGGGAGCATTTCGTATGCGCGGCCGAACGTTTCGAGTACTCGCTTCGCATGGACCTTGTTCATCAGTGGGTGATTGGACGCATTGAAACCATCCGAAAGAGACAATTCCATCATCTGCATGAACTGACTGATCTCAGACCAAAACTCATCTCGAACCAATATCATTGCCTGAAGGCTTTCGCCATCGCATTGCCGGATGGCTTGCACCATTACGTGTTCAAGATCGACGTGGGTGTTGATCAGGTATTGTTCAAATTGATCGAACACGAACAGCACTTTAAAGGGTTCGTCACGCGATCGTATGGCACCTAAGACTTGTGGCAATTCAGCAACAGACTTCGTGTACGGAAATCGTTCGTGCAACAACTGGACTAGGCATTGCACCGGATTCTGAACGGTGAAATTGAAGTAAACCGTTTTGATCGAGGGCGGGAGGGACGGAATCAAGGATGCGAGAACGAACGAGCTCTTTCCGCATCCACTCGCACCGTAAATTACCCCTACGCTATTGCTCCCGTTCTGCTGTCCGCTCTGAATCCATTTCATCCAGTAATTGAGAATCGCTGGACGCCCTTCCATGTCATATGGGCCAGGTATCAATCGGTGGTAGTACGAACTATCTTCCGCAGAAAATGCTCTTAATCCGCGAGGCACAAGACCGCGCAAATCACTAAAATCACTGACCGAACTTGACTTCCTTTCCGACAGTGTTGCCTTCGATTCGTGGGTCGTGGCGCTTCGATGGGTTGCTGTTTGGTTAACGAGCGATTCATTGTTCGTTTCCGTGGACGGGCGAACGGCCGCAGATGCGTCGTGAGTCTTTATATCCGCTTCGATTTTGGCGATCGCTTCACTTAGCTGTTTTGCAGATTGAAATCGGTCGGTCATTCGCTTCGACAAACACTTCAGGCAAAGCCTTTCCAGGCTATCTGGGATTTCGGGACGGCGCTGCCGCGGAGAAGCGATTTCACCTTTGAGAATCATAGAAAAGACCGTCGTGCGGTCGCTCGCACGGAAAGGTGATTGCAAGGTCAGCATTTCGAATACGACCACACCAAAAGCCCAAATATCGGTCCGTCCATCAATCCGGTGCACTTCACCGAGCACCTGCTCTGGCGACATGTACCGTTGTGTACCCGCAATGTGCTGCGCGTTCCAAAGCGTGGAATCATCGGTTAGAGCAAGCCCCAAATCGGTGACTTTGACTTGTTCGTTCTCGGTAATCAGTATGTTGGCAGGTTTCAGATCCCGATGAATAATTCCCTTTGCGTGCAATTGTTCGAGGGCCAATGCAATTTGTTGCATAATCCCAAGCACCCGCGGCAACGGAATCGCTTCTTGCTTCGCAATCACGTCAGCCAGACTCTTCCCCTCCACCAATTCCATCACTACGTAAGTTCGATTCTGCCATTGATCGACGTCAAACACGCGGATGATATTGGGATGGTCCAAGCTAGCAGCGGCTCGGGCTTCATCAACCAGCGATATTCTTAACTTATTGGGGAGCGAATCGAGTGACCTCGACACCTTGATAGCAACTTTGCGCGCAAGTTTCGGGTCTTGTGCCAAGTAGACGACTCCAAATCCACCACTGCCCAACGTTTTGATAACGGTGTATCGACCGATGCTGTCATTGGGCCTAAGTGTTAACTCATCCCGACCACTTGGATCTTCAAATCGATCCAGGTCATTCGCTTTGGAGGGCTGATTTTTACCGACGACAGTCGTTTCTAGTTTTCTGTCGATCGACAACTCTAACTTCCTCGGCTCCGCTTCCGAGGATCGATCATTGGAATTAGGCATGAGTACGAAACCCGTTATGCTTTGAGCGGAAAAAACGCTGAGGCGATATCAACATTGACAGTAAATGATATCGACATGCTAGCAGGATTGCAAAAATGCGATGGTTAAGTCCCAGGTTTGCATCCAATCGCCGCGGTCTATTATCGAATTGGGATCTAATCTATGACGGCTTTCCAATTGGATTACCTTGACCTATGATTCTGAATGTTTATAGCATTGTCCAGCTCGCCAATTGTGGTAGAGCGGAAATTCAGCTCGACACGCGGTGTCCAGCGTCCGTTCAATTCGAACCTCGAGTTTGTTACTATGTCTGAGGCTTCTTCTCAATCTCAGCAAACGAAAGGAAACGAAGGCCCTTCTAGTGCGCGGACGATGTTCCGATTGGGTGTTACTTGCCTTAAAGAAAGGAAATTCGAACAAGCGGAGCATTATCTCAAAAGGACCACAGAGTTAGATCCGGAATTTGCGGATGCTTGGTGCAATCGAGGCATTGCATTTGCCTCTCGAGGACAACCGGCAATGGCCGAAAACGCTTTTCGACGCGCGACTGAATTGCGTCCCGACCGGCCTGATTTACGCCGGAATCTAGGAAACAGCTTGATAGCAACAGGTAAATATGTCGAAGCCGCGGAATGTTTTAATCAATCCTTGAAACTGGACCCAACCAGCATCGCCGCCTTGCTTTCAATGGCAAAGCTCCTAGCCGGCTTGGGAAGGTCGCGCGAGGCTGTGAATTGCTTGCGCCGAATTCTGACTCTTCAACCACAACACAGAGAGGCATTGGAAATGTTGCCTCGAGTTCAGGACATTCCTGATAGCAGTTCTCTCCCAGCTCCTAATGGAAGCGTGAATCAACAGGAGTTGAGGAAAGTCCTCGATCGCGGGTTGGCATCGGGCAAGGAAAAGCAATTTGAAGAGGCGCGAGCTGAATTCAAATTGGCGACGAAGATCAACCCATCGTCAGCAGAAGCGTTCGCCTATCTTGGCAGTTTGCAAATCGAACTGAAACAAGATGATGAGGCCATTGAAAGCTTTCATTCCGCACTTGCCAATTGCGCTGGTGAAGCGAGCTTGTATCTAAATCTGGGCGGCCTCTATGAACGTCAAGGCATGATGGAAACCGCCATCAATTGCTTTCGGGCTGCGATCATGTGCTCGCCCGAATACGAAAAAGCCTATTTGAACTTGGGCCGAATTTTCGCTAGACAACGAAAATTTGGAGAGGCGATTGAACATATTACAAAAGCAATCCAGCTGGCACCGACAAGTTATGAAGCACTCTATCAGCTCGGTGTTATTCAGTATCTACTGGACGATACAGAGTCAGCGATCAATTGCCTACGACATGCAATGCAATTTAATCAGAAAGATCCAAACGGTTTTGCTTTACTCGCCCAATCATTAGTCAATCGAGGCGATTTGGAAGACGGGGCCATGGCTGCTGAGAGTGCGCTGCAAATTCAACCTGCCCACGAAGGTGCTCTAAGCACGCTGATCCATCAGTTACAGCATATGTGCAACTGGGACAGGCTGGACACTCTTGCTCAGCGCGCCATTTTCATCACTAGCGATGGCTCCAAATTCGCCGAAGTAGATTACCTATCCGAACCGTTTTCGCCATTTACATTTGTTGCTCTTCCGACAGCAACGACCCCTGAACAGCAATTGAATTGCGCAACCCGCCATATCGCGCTCAGGAAATCGAGTCTGAAACCAACAGAATTAGCCATTAATCACCGATCGAACCAACAGGTGATTACGATTGGTTACTTATCAGCAGACTTTCGCGAGCACCCTGTTGCCTATTTGATTGCGGGATTATTTGAAGAACACGATCGAAATCGATTCCAAGTTTTTGGCTACTCCTATGGTGCTGACGATGGAAGCGGAATTCGCCAACGGATCAAGAAGGGGTTCGATCGATTTGTCGAATTCAATAATGCCTCGGACTTGGAAGCTGCACAGAGGATTGCTGCCGATGAAGTCGATATACTGATCGACTTGACGGGACATACGCGCGGCTGGAGAGTGGATATACTGGCCCTTCGGCCCGCTCCAGTTATTGTTCATTATTTGGGCTATCCCGGCACAACTGGAGCACCGTTCATCGACTATCTGCTCGTGGATGAATTCGTAGTGCCGCCAGATCTATCATCTTATTACTCCGAGAAGCTGGTTTACATGCCGGGGAGTTTCCTTGTGAATGATTGCCAACATAGACTGGGTTCTACTCATTTGACACGGAAAGAGTGCAAATTGCCTTTGGATGCATTTGTGTTCTGTTGTTTTAATGGCTGTTACAAGATTACACCATTGGTCTTTGATATTTGGATGAAACTTCTCGATTCCATTCCATCTGCCGTGCTCTGGCTAAAGGACAACAACCGTTTTGCGAATTCAAATTTGCTACGAGAAGCGGAAAGGCGAGGCATTCAGAGCGATCGACTTATCTTTGCTCCTCGCTGCGATACACTCCAAGAACACATTGCACGCTATCGACTTGCGGACCTATTTCTCGATACTTTCCCATACAATGCACATACTACTGCGAGCGATTCGCTCTTGGCCGGCTGCCCGGTTTTGACGTACGCAGGCAAGGCCTTTAGTGCGCGAGTTGCTGGCAGCTTATTGCGAGCTGTCGGCCTTCCAGAACTTGTCACGACCACTTGGGAGGAGTACCAATCGATCGCCTTGGACTTAGCACGGAATCCGCTACGGCTCGCCGAATTGAGAGCCCGACTGAATGTGAATCGAGATACTTCGTCGCTGTTTAAGATGGATGTATTCGCTAGAAACATCGAGGAGGCGTATATCAAAATGTGGGCAATCCACACCGCGGGCGAATCGCCTCGTAGCTTCCGAGTATAAGCGGACTCGCCGCCCCCTCGCCCTTAGACAATCCGAAAGTAAGTGAATGGCCTCGATGTCCGAAGAATTAGCTAAAGGGCTAAAACATCATCACTTGGGGCAATTTGAATTGGCGGAGAGCGCGTATCGCAATGTCCTCCTTTCGAATCCGCGAAACTCGCAAGCACTCTACTATTTTGGCGTACTCTCTTCACAACTGGGTAATAAACTCGCAGCTGTAGAATTAATCGGCAAAGCGATTGAGATCGATCCCACTAAAGGCATCTACTACTACAATCTGGGCGAAGCCCTCCAAGTCCTTGGTAGACTCGATGAAGCAGTGGTGGCGTATCGGCTGGCTTTGCAACGCGATCCAACCGATGCCGAAGCATTAAACAACCTTGGTCGAGCACTCCAGACGCTTGGGAATCTAGATGAAGCAATCATCTGCTATCGGCGATCGCTTGAACTGCGTCCAAACGACATAGAAACACTCAACAACATGGGCGGCCTTCTTCAAACGCGAGGGGACTTCACCGCAGCGATTGCGTGCTATGAAACGGTAATCCAGTTGCGGCCGAGTTATGTCGAAGTCTACTGCAACCTAGGAAGTGTCCTCAAAGCAAGTGGCGAACCCGAAGCAGCCCGCACTTGCTACCTCAAGGCATTGCGCGTGCAACCGCAGTCCATCGAGGCATTGAATGGGCTCATTGTTCAACAACAAGAACTCTGTTCCTGGCATGACTTTGAGTCGTTGTCGAACAAATTGATACAGTTGGTGGAGAAAGCAAGCCAACTTGGCATACGGCACCAGCTGACGCCAATTTCCTATTTGGGTTTGCCAACCGTCACGACGCCGACTCAGCAATTGAACTTTGCTCGCGACTTTTTTTCCAATCGGTTTGGCAATATAGCACCTATAGGTTTAAACGAAAGGATTGGACCGCGCAGAGACTCTCCGCAAAGAATTCGAGTTGGTTATTTGTCCGGCGACTTGCAGACGCATCCCGTCGGACTTTCGATCTGCGAACTGTTGGAGAACCATGACCGCAATCGTTTTGAGGTTTTTGCCTATTCGTTCGGCGTTGACGATCGCAGCAAAAATCGGCAACGTATCGTGCATGCATGCGACGAATTTGTGGAACTTGGCCAAGAGTCATTCGGCGATTCCGCTAGACGGATTCATCGAGACGGAATCGATATTTTGGTTGACTTGATGGGCCATACGTACAATGCGAGAACCGAGATTCTCGCCATGCGGCCCGCACCGATTCAGATTCAGTTTTTAGGTTTCCCAGCTACCATGGGCGCACCATGCATCGACTACATCATTGCGGATGAGTTTGTCGTCCCGATGGATCAATCGGCAAATTACTCAGAACAAATCATTCGCTTGCCAAACAGTTTTTTCCCCCAAGACTCAAAACGCCTTGCTTCAGATTGGTCCACGTCACGTTCCGACCATGGCCTTTCGGAAAACATGAAAGTGCTCTGCAGTTTCAATAATAGCAGCAAGATTACGCCCGTAGTGTTCGGTGCATGGATGCGTATCCTTCGCGAAGTCTCGGATTCCCTTTTGTGGATCTATGTACAAAACGATCATGCGGCGTTCAATTTGCAGAAAGAAGCTGTCTCGAATGGTGTTGACTCCAATCGCCTAGTCTTTGCTCGGCGACTCCCAAATTTAGATGATCACCTCGCCCGGTACTGTTTAGCCGACTTGTTCCTGGACACGTTTCCGTACAATGCGCATTCCACCGCTGCAGATGCGATCTGGATGGGATGCCCAGTACTTACATTGACAGGCCAGACATTTGCAAGTCGCGTGGCAGGCAGTTTACTGAAAGAAGTTGGATGTGGAGAGCTTGTAACAAGTAGTTTGGAAGAATACGAGTCCAAAGGCATTGCATTGGCTCGCGATGCGACAGAGCTAACCAGATTGCGGACGCAACTCGAGCAACGTCGTGTGACGCAACTGATATCTTGTAGCCAACAATACGCTCATGACATCGAACGTGCCTTTACCATCGTTTGGGATAATTACGTTGCTGGTTTACAACCTGCACCAGTAATCCTAGGCATCACTTAAATCTTGCCGTAGCTTAGCTACTAGTCAATCCTGGCGTCGCATGCCACAAGCCCATGAGAGCCAGTTGACGGTTGCTCGGCGTTACGGCTTACTAACCCTCTTTCCCGGGTAGGCTCGTATTCGTCTCACGTCACCGTAACTTTGAACTGCTTGCTATCGGTGCCACCATGTCCGTCATTGACAACGACCGTCACATAGATCACTCCGACAAATCCATTGTTTGGATCGATCGTCAACGTCGAACCCACGATACTGAACGTGGCTTGCGGATTGTTGACCTGCGCATTGTAAAGCAACGCCGTGTTCGACCAATACGTCGAGTCCAGTGTCGCTACTAGCGGGTCTCCCGCCAAACTCGCCCCGCCTAACCATCGGTAAAGCTGGCCAGTCGGAGTGATGTAGTACCATGTGCCCCCAGGGGCCGTAAACCATTTTTCGTTGAGCCCGCCATAGTTCAAGTACTCGACGCCACCGCTAAAACCCAGCCCTAACGATTGATCCAGCACATACGCTTGGCTTTGCCCCGATGCGCTAAACGTCAGCACGTCGCCCACGTTGGGATCGGTCGCTGACAACGAGAGCACTAGCGTGTTCTGGGTCGTTGGCATCGTTTGATCCGCAATCGGTGATAAGACCGGCGGTTGGTTCACCACCGCGATACTGACGTTGATACTCCATGACAGTGGTGCGAGATCGTTGCCCGACGTGTCTTCGATGTCGTTCGCGTCCGGTGCCAACAAGACATTCACTGTGCCCGTGGTCAAGCCACTGACCGGGAACCGCCAGGTGTTGCCACCTATATGAGTGGGCACACCTTTAACAGCCGAAATCGCTCCGCCGCCGGTGAGCACCAGGTCGGTCGCATCGACTCCCGTAACGGTCTCCGAGAACGTAATGTCGATGTTCGTCGCGGAGACTCCGATGGTCGATCCAGGTGCCGGTGTCCGATTGGTTACCGTGGGTGCATTGGTGTCGACCCCTGCCGCTTGCACCGTTACAAAGAACGACTTGCTGTCGTTGCCGCCATTGCCATCGCCGACTGTAGCAGTCACTACAAACCGTCCAACGTAGGTATCGGTCGGATTGATGGTCAATACGTTGCCCACCACCGTCAAGACAGCTGGCGCGTTGTTTGCGGCGGCGTTGTACAGTAAGGCCGTATTCGAGTAGTCAGCCGAAACAAGTTGCTCAACTAGCGGATCACCTGACCCGTTGCCACCCAACCATCGGTACAACTTGCCATCCGGTTTGATGTAGTGCCAAGTGCCGCCCGAACTCGATAGCCATTTTTCGTTAAGGTTAAGATAATTCAGATACTCGTTACCACCGCTAAAGCCCAGTACCAACGTTTGATCGAGGTGATATTCGATGCTCTGAGCAGTCGCTCCGAATGTCAAAGTGTCGCCTACATTAGGATCGCTAGCCGATAGGGTTACTACACCGTTGACGGTGCCAGTGCTTATCGTTTGATCACCGATCGTTGCCAGAACCGGAGGTTGATTCACAACTGAAATGCTGACGTTGTAGCTCCAGCTCAATGTAGCCAAATCGTTACCCGATGTATCTTCAATATCGTTTGCATCTGGCGCAAGCGAAATGTTGACTGTGCCATTGACCAATCCGCTAACTGGGAACCGCCAAGTGTTCACTCCAACATTCGTTGCAACACCCTTCGTAACACCTCCCGTCGCGCTGCCGGTGAGTACCAGATCGGAAGCGTCCACCCCAGTGACTGGTTCAGAAAAGGTGATATCGATATTCGTCGAAGAGGATATGAGTACAGATCCAGGAGTAGGCACTCGATTGGTGACTGTCGGTGGAGTGGTGTCGCCTGCTCCCCCCAAGACCGTCACGAAAAACGACCGGCTAACACTGAGCAAACCGTCGCTGACCGTAGCAGTGACTTGAAATCGCCCGACGAAGGTGTCCGTTGGGTCGATAGTCAAGACGTTGCCGACAAGCGTCAACACCGCAGGTGCATTATTGATTGCCGGATTGTAGAGCAGGGCCGTATTGATGTAGTCGGCAGAGCTAAGCTGTTCGACCAACGGATCACTTGCCGGAACTCCACCTAGCCAACGATAGAGGTTGCCATTGGGGGTGATGTAGTGCCATGTGTTACCGGCGCTCGTCAACCATTTTTCGTTTAGTCCAAAGTAGTTCAAGTACTCGTTCCCACCACTAAAGCCGAGGTTCAAGTTTTGATCTAAGTAGAATTCAATACTCTGAGCCGTCGCGCTATAGGTTAATACATCTCCCACATTGGGGTCGGTCGCCGAAAGTGTAACCACACCGTTGACTGTACTCGATGCAATTGTCTGGTCGCTGATAGCAGCCAAGACGGGTGGAAGATTAGTTGATGGGTCGTTGTCCACTTCGGTGCCGGTCACACTCACTGTGGTCAGGCCACTGGAAGTGACATCAAACACGGCTGAACCATTTACCAAATCCGCATCTTCGGCCGCTGCCAGCGTTACAGTCTGAGGTACGTTCCAGTTGGCAGTCGTAAACGTCAGGCTTGATCCGCCGCTAACCGTTAGGTCCGTGTCACCGGAAACACGGGCTACTGCCACGGTAACATTAGCCGCCGGCTGGAAGGCTAATCTCACCGTAAACGTATTCGTCGAGCCTTCGGCCACGGACACGGCCGTTGATGATACGACGAGATTCTGCACATCGTTGTCCACTTCGGTCCCGGTCACACTCACAGTGGTCAAGCCACTGGATGTGACATCAAACACGGCTGAACCGTTTACCAGATCCACATCTT
>JANLUJ010000212.1:0-11798 GCA_031363425.1 Pirellula sp. | reverse complement strand
AGTTGTATTGGCTGCCGACCGAGTTTGTGCCACGTTTGTTTGAAATTGATCTTCTAAGTCGTCTCATCCCGTTTCTCCCCCATGTGTATACTTCCGCCAGATAACTATTTAGAAATCACTGGACACCGGCCTAAGCAAACCCAGGGCGGAGCCCGCCGAAGCGAATCGACCGTGTAGCAGTCAATTCCATAATTCGCACGGAATGTCTCTAAGTAACTAACTGCCGGAATCGTTGTCACTTCGGACAAATTTCGGACAATTATTTTCCCAAGCACCAAAACTGCAGACGGGAATATCAACCGCAAGCGGCTTTCCACCCACAAATTCCCTCGTTTTTTTGAGATAGATTGGGATCAACTTTTGAATTTCGCAAATCTCGCGATTCTATTCAGAATTCCTGTCCGATGGGGTTCTCGTTTCGGCAGATGTTAATTAGCTGAATCTCCGACCTAACGCTTGCGTGATAGACTCACGGATCATTTGCCCAGGTCGGGTCGGGGACACGCTGCAATTGGCCACAAATAGACCACCAGTCAGGAGATTGTCCATGTCGACGGACTCGAACGATTCTGATGCGACCGGACGACTTCTCGAGCGCATTGTACTTGGAGACAGAACCGCTTTTGGGCCACTGTTCGAACGTCACCGCACGAGCATTCGGAAACTTGCTGAATGGCGCATCGATCCTCGCATCCGGGCACGTGTCGATCCATCAGATATTGTCCAGGAGACGGAGTTGGAAGCGATAAAGACGTTGGACAATTTTCTCGTTCGTCGGCCCATGCCCTTTCGGCTGTGGCTGTTGAAGACCGCTTATCAACGTTTGGCGAAAGCCCAAAGGCGGCATCTGGGGACGGCCAATCGTTCTGTCAAGCGTGAGATTCAAATGCCCGATCGCTCGTCGTTGCTTTTGGCCCAAAGAATTATGGGCAATGGTACGTCTCCCTCTGAGGCGACCAACCGGCAAGAGCGGGCGCAACAGGTCGGGAGGGCTATTGCCATGTTGAATGAACGTGAACGCGAGGTGGTATTGCTTCGGATCTTCGAGGGACTCACCAGCCGAGAAGTCGGTTGCATGCTGGACATGACGGCCGAAGCTGCACAAAAACGCTTCGCTCGCGGCTTGTTGAGATTGCGGACTTTGCTTCAAGATGCGGAAGGTGGTTCAAAGTGATGAGGAAACCAAAGATGCATGCCGACGGATTTATACCACCCAGTGTCAACGAAGATTCCAAGATTGCCCGGCTGCTCGATGAGTTCACCGACCAACTGAATGCCGGCCAGCAGCCGGACCTCGAAGCGTTTTTGGCCCAACATAGCGAGTTGGCTGAAGCACTTCGGCCTGTACTGGAGACCCTTCAGTCCGTGTTCGACATCTCGCAAAGCGGCGACATGCCGCTCGGACCGTCTGATCGAAGCGAACCCAGCGGCACAGAAAAACGACTGGGTGATTTTCGCATTCTGAACGAGTTAGGTCGCGGCGGCATGGGAATCGTCTACGAGGCGGAGCAGATCTCCATGGGCGGACGAAAAGTCGCATTAAAAGTCCTCCCCTTTGCAGCCATGGCTGACGAAAAGCGGCTGCAACGCTTCCGCAACGAAATCCGCGCGGCGGCCTCGCTAGACCATCCTAACATTGTCTCGGTATACTCCGTGGGCGAAGAACGCGGTGTCCACTTCTATGCGATGCAACTCATCCGCGGCCAGAGTCTGGCTGTCTTAATCGAGCAACTGCGCGATCTACGCCAACAACAGCATTCACTGAGTGCAGGGTCGATGAGCGCCGTGCTATCGGCGTCGGTTTCGAAGGGGTCGGGACATTTTTGCGAGTCAGGATCTGTCGTTTACAAGCACGACGCGCAAGCGAGTGAATCGGAACCGGATCTCCACTCGCTTGCGAGTAGGGCTTGTTGGACGCCAAGTTCCGACACAATCCCAGAAGTTCGGGGCCTAGTCAGCACTAATGGCATTCCGCGAAGGTCAGAGTTCTTTCAGTCGGTCGCTGAGTTGGGCATTCAAGCGGCCGAGGCCTTGGATCATGCGCATCAGCAAGGAGTGGTCCACCGCGATATCAAACCAGCCAATCTGATGATCGATGCCAAAGCCAAGCTCTACATCACCGACTTCGGGCTCGCTCAAATGGAAGAGAATGTCGGCATCACCATGACCGGCGACATCATCGGTACGCTGCGATACATGTCGCCCGAACAAGCACTGGGGAAGCGGGTTGTCGTCGACCACCGTGCGGATATCTACGCCTTGGGCATCTCGTTGTATGAACTATCGATTACCGAGCCAGCTTTCAACGGTGAAAACCGCGCGACATTGCTGAAACAGATCGCATTTCAAGAACCGCGGCGTCTGCGGCAAATCGAACGTTCGATTCCAAGAGACTTGGAAACGATCATTCACAAAGCGATCGCCAAGAATCCCGATGAGCGATATTTTTCGGCACAGGAGTTGGCCGACGACTTAAAGGCCTTTCGTGACAATCTGCCGATCACAGCCAAACCGCCATCGATCGTCGATCGTTGCAGCAAGTGGACATTCCGCAATCAAGGCTTAGTACTCGCGATTGCCGCTGTGGTGCTGTTGACGACTATCGGCCTAGCGATTAGCAATTCCCTGATTGCTTCGCAGCGCAATGCAGCCAATGCAGCACGGGACGGCGAAAAAAAGCATCGCGACGAGGCGGAGAAACAAGCTGAAATCGCCAAGGCCATCAATCGGTTTCTGACCGATTATGTAATGGCCAAAGCCGAAGTTGGTCGGGACACGGCAGACAGTGGCAACTCTTTTCGTGACGTCCTGGATAACGCTTCCCTGTACGCCGATCGCCAGTTCCCGGATGATCCACTATTAAAAGGATCGTTATACCAAACGATTGCTCAGTTGTATGGACGTCTCGGGCAATTCGACCAAAGCGAAACGCAGTATCGCAAGTCAATCGAGATGCTGAAAACGTCTAAAGATGGCGACAATAGTCCAATTTTACTCGGAGCGATCAATGATTTAGGCCACACATTGACCCTGCTTGGCAAGACCGAGGAAGCAGAACAGTTGCTGCGCCGCAACCTTCAAACTGGAACCGATCGTCTAGGCAATGAGCATCCGATCGTATTGTCGGCGATGCTTCATTTATCCGAAGTGCTGGCTGCTCAAAAACAATTCGATGAAGCTCACCAATTGGCGCAGCAGTGTTATACAATCCGAGCGCGCGTTTTGGGACAGGATCATCCGGAAACCGCGCTGTCGAGCGTTGGCTTATCGCGTGTTTTAAGTGCGACAGGACAGTCGGGCGCAGCCAAGCAACTGCTACTCCAAGCAACAAAAATTCTCCGCGATCAGCGTTGCATCGAGGATCTCAACACGCAGCGGGCCCTGCAGGATCTGGCGAAGCTCTATGTCGATGAACATGATTTATCAACCGCGGAGTCCCTACTGCAGGAGATACTTCAAACCCGCATTCGAGTTCAGGGCGATGACCATTCTCTGACGATGGCGGCTATGGATGATGTTTCAAGTCTGCTTGAGGCTCAGGGACGACTCGCTGAAGCGGAGTCATTACTGATGGCCTTAGGCCAAACTCGAAGTCGCCGATTTGGATATGGTCCAGACACGCTCAAAACAATTAGCCGATGTGCAGCCATTCTATGGAAACAAGGCAAAATAACGCAATCGGAATCACTTATCAAACGATCCATTTTTGATTTCAAGGACGATGCGACTTCGACCAGACTTGATCTCATTGTGCATTACGCGGATGTCCTGCTGGCTTTGGGAAAACACGTACAAGCAGAACAGTTAATGCGAGAGTCCTTTGAACTCACCAGGACAACATTGGGCAAGACCCATCCTCAAACGGCTGCTTGCCTCAATCGCTGGATCTTTTCATTGCAAGAACAGCGCAAGGTAATTGAAGCGTTTACGGTTGGGGGGGAGAATCTAGGGACACTTCTTCCAAACTATGATGTGGCAAATGGAGGGCCGGAAGAAATGGCAATGGTATTTGTGCTCAATAGACAGCCATATACCGACACTGTGGTAATGCTCAAAGACTCGCTACGACATAAGCGAGAAACGTTGCCTAAGATGCACCTTTCGATTGCGACGACGTTAAGCGTTCTGGCCCAGAATCAAATGGTCAATCAAGAATTCGAGGAAGCTAAGGAATTTCTCGAGGAGTGTTTAGTTATCAGGCAACAAGGCCTGCCGAATGATAACTGGCTGCTGGCAGAAACGAAAAGCTTGCTCGGGGAATGCCTTGTCAATTTGGGCCAATTCGAGAAAGCGCAACCACTGCTCGACGAATCTTATCGAACCATTGTGGATTCCAAGGACTTAGAGGCATGCCACAAAGTCGAGTTCGCTCGGCGTCTCGTGTCCCTTTACAAACAATGGGGCAAGCTGGCACAAAATCAGCGATGGCATCAAGATTTGGTCACGTTCCTTTCCGAATGCCTCAATCAGCGGAACAGTAATGTACTAAGTTCCGACATTTTTTTCATGGCCTGGCAAGAACAGTTGGGCGAATCCCTATGTGCCCTTGAACGCTACCAGGAGGCGGAGGCATTATTGCTGCCAGCCGCTGCTATCCAAGGAATCCATGGCTGGTACGACAACCCGTTTTCTGGCCAGACTATACCTGACCGATATCGAGAGACCATCGTGGGCATGTACGATGCATGGAATAAGCCAGACGAGGCGAATCGCTGGCGCACATTATTTCCAGCCGTGGCCAATTGTGGAGAAGCTGATTTAGTCGAATGGTATCAGCAGCGGATAATACTTTGGGAGGGCGTTTGCAACGGCAATCCGAATCCAATTTACAAGGTGCGGCTTGCTAAGGCTAACAGTGATCTTGCGTTGCTTTTTTTAAGGTACAAGCATTGGGAGGACGCATTGACTTGGTTTGAGAAGTCGGCCAACGTGCTGGGCCGCATCAGCCCGGACGATGCAGCTCACGATTTGACGGCGTTAAGCCTGGCGTCGACCCAATTGTGGATGTCGGATGCTCTGGCGGCATTGAATCGCCACGCGGAAGCATTGCATTGTTTGGAGTTAGCAGTAGAGATTGCCGCTTCATTGACTGACGCTTCCGTTCGATCAGGAGGGGCGCTAGCATCACAGGTTCGACAGGCACCTGCCAAGTTGGCGATGTTCCTGGCGAACTGTACCAATGCCGAATTCAGGGATCCAAAACGTAGCCTCCAAATTGCGAAACATTCAAAGGATCTTAAAGGGGACATGCTTGTTGCGATGGGAGTCGCTTATTACCGCTTGGATGATTTTCCATCCACGATCGACGTGCTTGGCGGCAACAGGCATTTTATATTAGCGATGGCCCATTACAAAATGGGCGATGAGCGAACTTCGAGATTCCATTACAGGAGCGAGATAGACCATTATCAGGCACACCGAGTTTCCATCAAAAAAAGCAACTCGCTCGGGAAATGGTGGTTGTTCGACCAAGTAGAGCAGTTTTGCGATGAGGCGACACAACTAATGGGTATCAATCCTGACGAGCGTGAATCGCTTGTCGCGGAAAGTAGAGGACATGCCTTCTTAGATGGAAACTTAAAACTTTCCGCTGAAGCATTAGAGTCATTTCGCGACGCCATTCATTTCAAGCCTGAGAATTGCGAACCGTACCTCGGCGTGGCCAAAGCGATACTGGCAAACGGAGGCGGTGATATCCAAGAGGCGGTCGGGAGCATGAAGAAGTACTTTGAGCTCAATCCGGAAAACGGAACCGCCGACGCCTATGCGACCCTCGGGCAGGTAGAAGGGCTGAACGGAGAATTCGACGCAGCCTTCGAAGCCGTTGAAAAGGCATTACAACTTGAGCCAGATTTCGCTCAGGCTTACTGGGATCTCGGACAAGTTCTGATACGGGAAGGTTTACACGACAAGGCATCCATGGCGTTTTCCAAAGCGTTGCAGATCAAACCTAATGAACCCAATTTTTTAAATGAGTTTGCTTGGTTCCTAGCAAATTGTGAAGAGGTACGTTGTCGCGATGCGGCACGCGCAGTGGACCTAGCCAACAATTTGACGAAGCTGGCGCCGAATGACGGCAATGCCTGGAATACATTGGGCGTAGCTCAATTTCGTCTTGGCAATTTTCAAATCTCCGTGACTTCATTGAACAAGGCGATCTACCTAAATCATAAGGCCAGCGGCGGCGATTGTATCTTTTTAGCCATGGCGTATTGGCAGCTTGGAGATCATGACCGCGCACGCGACTTCTACATACAGGCGGATAAATGGATGCAACAGCACGAACCGAATGATCAAGATCTACAACGTTTCCGCGACGAGGCACTCGAGTTGTTAGGCAAGGATGCGATAGAGGAGGCGAATCCTGATAAACTTTGATCCTGTGAAGTTGAGAAATGCCCGCTTCAGTTTCAGAAAACGCTCATCGACGGCACTGCGATGACATGTCCACAGAATGGACCTAGTTTCTCAATTCCCTCTCTCGCAACCTTCGTCCTGTCCTCGCTCAATTTCCCACACCATCGCTTGAGCTTCCCTCCCTCGCGAGGTAACTGTGGGGCCGTGTCGACGGCCAGCGGTGATCCTGGCGTCAGAGCAACGATACAAGGAAGCGTAACATGAAACAGTGGTGGGAATCAGATGAGGTTGAAAATCCCGATGCGACAAAGCGAATGCGAGCCATCGCATACTACCGGCATTCGGCACAAGACAGACAAGAGAATTTCATTCCCATTCAACGGGACCAGGTTCGAGAGTTGGCTGACAAAAACGGCGTTGAAATAATTCACGAATTCTCCGACGCAGGCAAGTCTGGACTTAACAGCGAAGATCGTCCTGCCTTCACCGAGATGATGGAAGAATGGGAATGCGTTACGAAGCGAACCGACTTCGCCGACAAAAACATCGGGCATCTGTGCGCCAGACAACGTAATCTTGCTGTTGATGATAAAGAACGGAACGCTGTCAACCCTATACCGCTGTATCTGCTCCCCAGCTTCCCTGAAAGCACTAACGCCCTCATCGCTACTCAGAGTGGCCTCAGCACGTTTTCGGTCCATACCAGCTTCGACAACTACATCTATGAGCGTCTTCTGATTGCTAATATCTCTACCTTCTGTGAAATACGCTTGGAACAACGCGTCTACGACTTCATCTTGGATACCATCTTTGTTCGACAACCAGATGAGCTGGTGGGCGTCGAGGGTGTTCGGTGTCCGCTCCATCCGGTCAAAGTCAAGTTGAATGCCTTCTTGCTTGCCAACTGTAACAATGTTGGCATCGAGTTCAATCGAGCGTTCCCAACTTCCGAATTTCCCGATCCGATATTCCCTTCGGCCAATGCCTTCTTTCGGCATCGTTGGATTTAGTTGGAACGGATGCCAGTTTACCTTCACAGGCTGGCCGTAGGCGACGATGGTTTTCTCCAGTCGTCGCTTCCCGATATAGCACCATGGGCAAATCACGTCTGAGATCACGTCAACCGAGAGATTCATTGTGGCTTCACGATCTGCCTAAAAGTTAAGTTGATACGTTCGCCAACATTCAGTTTGGTTTTAGGAACCGCATGTTGCCAATGCTGTTGCATGGTCCCAGCCATGGTGATAAGCGTCCCGTTGCCTGCGAGGAATGTCTGAGTTTTTCTAGTGATGCTGTGCCTGATGCGGAATTTTCTAGTTGCCCCTAACGACAGTGAGCCAATCACGTTTCCCATTTCAGGTTCGTCGTCAGCGTGCCAACCCATGCTATCCGATCCTGACCGATAGCGGTTGAGTAGGCAGTAGTTGTATTCACCTTGGACAGCCTCGATTGTGTTTTTGATCTCAAGCAAAGTATCGGTCCAAGGTAACGCCGCATAATCGACACCTGAGTAACGGTATGAAACGCCAGTATCTCCGTAGGACGCAATCAATCTTGGTTGCATGTGGCCAAAGATACCGGGCTTCTGCTCCCATGCACATTCGTCACGCAGTTCGCAGAAATAGCGAGCAGAAAGATCAGCAGGTAGGAAGGCGTCATCGTATAGCAGTAAGCCGCCATCTTGAAGTTCAATTGTCTTCAAAGTTTTCAACTACGCCACCTTCTTGCGAGAGTGCCTTCAATCGTTTGCCTCAAAATAGCCGGTAGGCTTGGCAAAAAGCATCCCTTATAGCTTCCTCCAGTTCATCCAAGTAATCGACATTTGCAAAACGGTCACTAATGACACCCACACGTAATTTGGCACCTGCGCCACGGCAACCCATTTGAAGTGCGGCCAAACAGCAATCACGCACCAGATGATAGTCGCCCAAACGATCAGGATATACGTTTGCACCGGAGTTCTTTGATCCGCCATAGTTGAAGTCGCTTTGAACAGACGTGTCAACTAAGTCCTTAAAACGTTGAAAAAAGGGGGATCATTATGGACCACTTAGACATTAAAGTTACCGAAGCAAAAAACTGGACGATGAGATATTTGCTATGCTTCTATACCTTAGGGCGTTGTAAGACAGGATTCGCGTTTTGAAGTATCTTGTGAACGATGAACTCTTTGGCATCAGCAATGGCGATTGGCAAAGGGGTTGGACGACCGCCCTAGCGGAACTAGCATTGACGATTCGATTTCAACTATTGTTAATTTGAACCCAGGAATGCAGCATGATACAGATACTATTAAGTTACGAATGGACCTTAAAAGAGGAGCTGCAAGATCGATTTTGGAAAATCGTGCGCATGCCTGCGCTACCAACGACTGGGATGGAAATCTTCCTGCGATTCGAGAATGATCTATGGGACAGTACGGTCGAAGACGTTTCTTGGGACGAGGCGTATCCGGAGTTCTTTGAAGTCCGGCTCGTGTCCTATGGTTGCGAACTTGACCCGAAACCGTATTTGAAGGATGCCGGCTGGAATCACGAACCCGAAATGCCAGCTAGTGAACATATGCGATCGATGTAGTGCGGAGAGACCTGACGAATTTCCCTGCTTGCAAGTGAACCGCTTGGCGGATCGCCGATGAACCTCCACATCGGTTGTGCGATGCTGTAGTAGGTTATCGCATCACTGCTCGACGATCGAAACGTTGTTTGATCGCGACTCGTCGTCAGGGTCTCGACGGTTCTACCGCTGGCGTCGCGGACTGTTGTTCGATTAGCCTCTACTCAAACCATTGTTGAGTCTATCAAGCCACCAACGATCAACGCAATAGCGTTGCAAAGACGGCAAAATCCAAGGGCATGGTCAATAAGGAATCTGATTCCCATCGCTTTCTCCATTCATCATTTTGACTAAACAACAAACTCATGTTGGATTGAGTTTGCTTGCTATCTGGACACGTTTGGTCACTCGAATTGAAATGGCAGAAAATTGATGAGATTTTCGTTTAGAAAGAGCTGTTCGCTTTTGTCGTTGGATTAACTACAAACACGGGCGAACGATCTCGAAATCGAATTTGAAAAAGTCGGGCTCTAAACAGAACTTTGAAACAATTAATCTGGATTCCCAGGGACATAATGCGGTCGACAATTGCCTTCGAAACCAGGGCGCTCAGAATACTTGGAATCCATGGGATGAAACGCGGCTTGTCGTGCTTCAATCCTCTTTCGCATAACTTCGACCTTTTCTCGACTTCCTGCCAGGCATGAAGTCGGAACCGTTGGCAAGGAATAGTCTTTCTCACCAGCGAGCGAGTCATCCTTGAATTCTTGTCCCATCTTTCGCACTCCGTCAATAAAGAAAAGTTGTGACAGTCACCATTTTCGGTTCTGATGAACCTCGGAGTCAATTCCCACCGCCAAGTTTTTGAAAACTTTTGTTCCTTGGAAGTCCTGAAAATGCGAGCATCGGAAAGTCACTCCCTCTAAACCGCCGACAGCGTACAAAAATCATTCGGCACCGCATGCCTCGTATTAACGTTATCATCGACGGAAGTTCGGTGACGCTTGGAATAAATATCTGACGTGAGATTGAGCAGAGAGTACCCGAGCACTCCGGATCCGGAACAGAAAAATCGGCTGGAATGGCAGGAGGTACTGAAGCAAGCGCTCCGACGTCCAAATTGGTTTGGCAATCTTTTGTTGTGTCGATCGCTTCCATGGTCGTCCCAACACAAGAGCCTGAAGAGCATGGAAAGCGGCCTATGGCAGGATCGAGCTAGGGCCACTTGGGAATGGGAAGATGGGGGCGATGCACGACGCTAGGTTGCGGATAGACCGATCCCGCAGGCGTTGTCGAACGGTGGGAGCCAGGGTCCACAGTGGGGATGATACAACGCGCCTCAATCGAAACTATTTACCCTTTGGTTCCTCCAAAACTGTCTTCTTAATAACTGTGAGGGTATGCCCACACTTATCCCATTTTTTAACTGTTCGAGGGCATTGTTGACCAGCGATCAGTAGTCGAGGTCTGCGCCGAAATCGGGAGCTTTCCCGTTTGTCACCGATTCCGTCCAAGAGGCCAGTTGCTCGTCTCCCATTTCCCAGAACGCACGACAACGATTGAAGTATTCCAAGACAACCTCCGTCTCACCTTTTCCCAAATGCTCTTTAGCCAGTCGCATGTTTGGGCCAAACGAGTTTATCTGAGGCGACCGTTTTGAATCGGCAGAGTCGAGCAGACGTTTTTTCGCTTCCGCGAGATCGCCCTTGGCGAGCGCGATTCTACCAAGCACTTGATTTGAGTCTTGAATCGCGTTGCCATAGTTCCAGTCGTTCGTTCGTGTCCGCGCCATTTCCAACAATTCATTGGCAAGCTTCCGGGCTTCATCCGTCTTTCCCTCCTTCAGAGCATTTCTCGATGCACGGTTGAGGGCATAAAATCGCTCGACTTCATTCGTTACCACATTTAGATCACCTTTAGCGATCTTCATCTGGCGTTTCCGCTCTTCGCGTGAATCGGAGTTACCAACTCGTTTGACATTAACCCCTTCTGCTCCCGCTCGGTCAGAAAGGAGCGTGAAATTCAAAGTAGAGACGCCAACGGGGGCATTTTTTAAGCTTATTCTCTGGACCATAAATTCGATGGTGTCGCCTTCCCGAAAATTGCTGTGTGCTAGCGGGTCGCTCACGATTACATCGAAGTCGTTCCATTTTACCAAGTATGCGATAAACCTGTGCCCGCGTTGTTCAACGGAGAATACCTTGAGCACGGGCGCTTCCGCCGTATCGAAAGTGCTTTGCGTTCCTTTCGATAAGTTAGGTGTTTGGCTATATGCGTGTGACATACCGAGCATGGTGGTACTAGCCACCACGATCGCCCCAAAGGTTGTTAATGCGAGACGGATCATTACTGACTTTTCATTTGAGATGCGACAAAAAAATAGTATGCCGACGCGTCACAATGCCTCGAGCACTGAAGGCAGCAAACACTTCACGAAAGCGTTCGCATTCGCGACGCAGCTAAATGTCCCAGTCATATTGACGCAGTGTGAAACGAACCGGTGGCGAACCCCGCCTTAGCATCAACTCGACCTGTCCTTGTCGAAGTATCGCAAACTCGAACGGCGGCTTGGCGGGAAACGGATCACCGACAAAAGCGAGAGTTTCACGATACCAATCAATGGAGCGAGCAACATCCGCCACCCGAAGTACGAGAACTACCAGTTTGATTGCCATAATGAAGTCCTGTTCATAATGAAGCCTAACATGCTCCAATACTGTATACCGCTTTGGGACTGTCCGTCTTGAAGCTTGAGTAATCATCGCTGATTTGTCAACTTGGCTGTCACTGATTCAGTCAAGTCATTTTCACAGTTGTTGAGCGAGCCATGCATCCAGCCGAATTTGGGAAGCGCACTGCCAACAAAACCTTGTGGAAATCGCAGA
>JANLUJ010000161.1:0-10222 GCA_031363425.1 Pirellula sp. | reverse complement strand
CTCCACGAATTTCTTACTTTGGCCGAGAATGATCGCAATCCGGTCGTTTTTTCCATTTGTTCCAAATCCACCCACGCTAAAATTTGCGACCTTACCAACACAAAAATTACACAGGGCGGCCTTAGGAGTATACGTTTTTATGACTCTCGATAAGAGCTTGAAAGTCCGCGCTGGGGCGATCAAGAGCCGGAACGTAATGACCCGCGCCGAACGAATTAAACGCTTGCAAGACCTCGACAAATGGTCTGACAGCAGCGTCGTTCTCGGAATGGCCAAAGTTCGCGTCCCCAAGATCTCTTTGAAGAAAAAGAAGAAGGTCAAGAAAGAGGACGATGCCGACGACAAGAAGAAGAAGAAGAAGTAGTAGCATCTACGAAATCTACCTTCGATGTCTTCGATTGAAAAACAAGAGCGGGCTGCATGGTCCGCTTTTTTTATGGCCTTGCCGCGCGAATGGCGGTCGCGATGAACTAGGGCGCGATAGGCGACCGATCCACGGCACTCCTAATTGCCTAATTGCCAGCTTGAGACAAATGGTCTATGGTGGAGGAGTTCGCATCCATTCACTGAGATAAGGCTCTGAGATGTACGCTCATCCCATCATTTCTATAGCGCCAGCCATTTTTCTTCTCGTACTAAAGTCGTCGCTTTTCGGCCAAATTGAGATTACCGAACAGTCGCTGTTGCCCACGCATTTGTTGGCAGCCCGTGAATTTACCGTGTTCATGGACTCAACCATGCAACAGGCATTGAAATTGGATGAAAAGCCCGTATTTGTTTGGTCCAATCCGAGGCGAATGGTTGGTGGCCAGGCGGGGCATGTGTTCCTTTGGAAAGACGGGGAAAGACCATTTGCAGTTTGCACCGTCTATTCCTTCGGTGACAAAGGAAAGCCTACAGATCGACAAATTGTTTATGAGTGGCATACTCTTTCGGAAACGACTTTGGTACCGCAACGCAATCAATCCACATCGCAATGGGTTCCAAAATCCGGGATTCGATTCGACTTCGTTCCTTTGGTAAAGGAACCTGTTGAAAAGACGAATCGCCAGAGGCTCGAAGTGAATTCCATTGTTTCTCATTTCGTAGTCGACTCAAATCTTCTTTAGATTCGACATGCTCAATTGAATGCTCTGGACCGGGTCCGGCGATTGGTCTTGTTCAACGTGACATTGATCAACACCGATTTTTTTCGAGACTGCCATTACTGACTTCATATCGATTCCCCCAGCGCCCACTTCCTTGAACGCCTCCTTCGGTACTTGGCCCTCGTCGAATATGTTGGGTGTCTTGGGGAGCAAGTCCTTTAGGTGAACTTGAGCCACCCTGCCAGCAAGCCTTTCCAATGTTTGAACGGGATCCCATCCTCCAATTGCAGCCCAGAAAACGTCGATCTCAAATTTGACCAGCTCTTTGTCGAAGTTCTCGATAAAGATGTCCATGCCGGTCTTTCCTCCCTCGAGCGGTTGAAACTCAAACGAATGGTGATGGTAACAAAGTTGAATCCCGGCTTTCTTGCATTTTTCTCCTGCTTTATTGGATCGTTCTGCCGTCGCTTTGAGCTGATCGGCTCGTTCGCGATTTCCCTTGCCAATATAGCCAAACACTAAGTACTTGATGTTGTGTTTTTTCGCCTCGTCGATCGATTGATCTAAGGTAGTTGTTCCAGCCACAGGATTGGCTTCTCCAAGGATATTCCATTTGAGAAATGCGGACGTAGCGTACAACCCTTTTTCCTTGGCGATGGGCATGAGCTGTGTCGCATCCATGACATCCATCAATTCGATTTGTTTGTAGCCCGCGGTGGCGACCTCGCTCAAAGTCTTGACCGGATCCTTGGCCATTTCATTGCGAAGCGTATAGAGCTGAATGCCTATTTTCGCTAAGTAGGATTCGTTTTCAGGAAGTGCCCAAGCCCATGATTTGACGGAGCGTAGAGAAACGCCAGCCCCGACAACGGCAGAGGTCGCGGAGATAAAAGATCGACGAGTGAACATAAAAAACTCCGTATCGAAGGAGGAACAAAAGTGAACGCGATCCGCAAGATCATAACAGAATTTGCAGGGAAACCGGCATACCCCCCAAACTGCTTCCTGTCTTACATTCCTGTCTTACACAACCGTGCTTCGCCCGCGAAGTTGCGGGCCGGTCACCCCATTCTCCGTTCTCTACAAAACTGTTTCTTCACGCGATTTGTGAGGGCCTCGATCGGAACAATGCTAACTTCGCCCAAAACAATCGTTACAACTCATACGTTCGTCACAAAAACAGCGTCCCGACCCAAACTTTTGCGCAAAATTTTATGACTGAGTTGGCATTTCCGATTTCAGAGTGAACGCTGATGGTAACAGATTTCGCGTCAACCGCCATCAAGGAATGATGGCACTGGATCACGTCTCGTATAGACATGACAGCCAGGAAGTTCACGGCGCGGTTTATAAAACTTTTTGTTTTGGAGATAGTTCCATGCGTCGATTGATCGTTACCTTGACTGTTGTTGTTTTCGCTGCAATCTCGTCCTCGAGCGCTTCAGCTGGTTTGTTCTGTAAGAAGAACAATTGTTGTGAACCTGCACCTGTATGCTGCGAAGCACCAGCTCCAACCTGCTGTGATTCTGCTCCAGTTTGCAGACCAAAGCTGAACCTCGGCTGCAAAATCAAAGGCATCATGAGCAAGTTGAGCTGCAAGAAGAGCTGCTGTGATGCTGCTCCAAGCTGCGGTTGCGACGCTCCAGCACCAAGCTGCGGATGCAATGCACCAGCACCCTGTGCAGCACCAGCACCATGTGCTGCTCCAGCTCCTTGTGCCGCTCCAGCTCCAAGCTGCGGTTGCGAAGCAGCTCCAAGCTGCGGTTGTGACGCCGCTCCAACCTGCTGCAAACCAGCTCGCAAGCACATCCTCAAGAATGCTTTTGCTCACATCAAAGGCAAGTTCGCAAGCAAGAGCTGCTGCGACGCAGCTCCAAGCTGCGGTTGCGAAGCTGCTCCAAGCTGCGGTTGCAACTAAGCATCAGCTTTGAACGCTGTTCTGAGATACATTATTGATTCGACGCTTGGTGCGAGAATCAACTGACGGCTGCGATTAACCTCGCGGCCGTTTTTCGTTGGTTAGCACCAAGCAAATGCAAAGCTCCGTAGTTCACTCTTGAGGTGGCCGAAAGCGACCTTGCTCCGCTAGTGCCATCTCTCACACTTCGTTCTTTGCCATACGAGACCATGCTCCGATGTAATACGGCCCCGGGCTATGCGTCGCAATACTCTCGGTATACTTAGGCATTGAAACCAATCGCACTTCGTTGTCAGAGTAATTGCATGCCACCAATTTCTGAAACGCCCGCTCCGATCCATCAGTTCCCGATTCCTTGGTCTACCGCATTGACCACACACTTAGGAACTATCTTTTATCAATTAAAACGTCCATCTAACATTCCAATTCCCAGAGAATGGCTCGGACTCGTTTCCTCGCACAATACCAAACATGGATACGCAAGTCAGGACTGGCAGGAATCGCTGCTATCAGCCCTGCAACTTGCGGATAGGCAAGGTTGGGGAGTTTTGTGCGCGTGCGCCTCGCCCTATTCGGACGTAATCGTCCATGCATGCAGAAGATTCAATGCCCCCTATCGGCTTGTGAACGCTATCGTCTCCTCTGAGAATCATAAATCAAAATCTGTAGCAAGCATGGAGGGAAATTCGTTGGATTGCGGCATGCTATGGCTAATTTGCAATGAAGCCTCCACGAACGAAAAGATTCCGATCCACGATATTGCCACCGTTTTTCTGTCACATCACCTATTTGTTTTGGAACTCAATGAAGGTGGTAAGATAGCACAACTATTGGAGGCTCGACTGCAATGCAAGGACATTCCGCCCGGTTCGACCTATTTGTCGCTCGCGAGGAGCCATTCAACGAAAACAGCTCGGTCCAAAAATTCGGATTGGCTAGATCGCGGCGCCGTCGGATGGCTCAATACACGTAGTCGAGCGTTTTCGAACAACTCTTTTCGCACTGTTCGAAAGGAATCATCGCATGGCACAACCCAACAACCTATTTTTCCGATTCGATTGTTGCGAAACAGCGACTCGAAGTACCTTGTACACTGCACGCGATCGAGACGGGGACCATGGCCGGACCAGTCTATCGAGCAGTTTCATGACGAATTACTACAAAGTCCTTGGATAGAACAACCCTCGGTTTTCGAATCACTAGAGAGGATTCTTCAGTCTCAGCGTATTGTCGCAACGAAAGGTCTCCGACGGGGCAAAGTGGAAACCGTTTGCTTTTCGAGCAATGAAATCAATCAATTGCTTTCCATGCGAAAATTTCAGATGCACTTGGCCCGATGGGATTGGGAACCGTATGGGATAATGATCGATCGCGATTGGCTCGAACGAAAGGGCGCGAAACTGGTCACTTACATAGATCAATCTACCGCCCATCGGACAAGCGACGAAGATTTGACTTACTGTCAAGTTGTGGCAAACGATGCAGGTTCTAGGGATTGGCGAGCTGAACGCGAATGGCGCATCGCGGGTGATGTTCGCTTAGGTCAGTTGCCGTTTTCCAAGGCGATCGTTTTTGTACCCAACATTGCTGAAGCCATGTTACTGCAATCGCAATCGCGCTGGCCGATTGCAATCACCAATCCACTGCATGAATAGAAGCTTAGGCGAAGCTGTTGATATTATTCACTAGCCACAGAGTGCAGCTCAGTCGCACCCGGCAGGTACGACCCACGTTAGGCTAGCCGTTGCGTTCAATTGCAACAATTGCTAGTTCACGCAACGCGTTTACGGATGCATTCGTGGGCAAGCCATCTAGGAAGCCAGTAGCATCCGATATCAACTCTCTCGCAAACGATTTGGTGTACTCAGAAGCGTCGCAGCCATCCATCGCCAATCGCAATTCTTTAGCTGCAGCATGCTCCCCATTGTTCAAGCGTTCGATCAATTCGGAACGGACATTTCCATGCATGCATTCCAGCGTTCGGATGGCCGGCAAAGTCGGCTTGAAAGAACCCAAATCGGTTCCCAACGTTTTGCCCGCGTTATCCTGTCGCCCCCAAACATCGAGCCAATCATCAATAACCTGGAAAGCTGTGCCCAGCTTCAATCCAAACTGTTGAAGCCGATAGCAAGTCGATTCATCCGCTCCTCCACTCCATGCACCCAGCGAACAACTGACAGCACACAAAGCACCTGTCTTGGCATCCAGGAGCCGCATGTACTCAGAAAGCGAAAGTTCGAAATGGCGAATACTATTGCCTTGCATGATTTCCCCTTCGCAAACTTGCTTGGCAGCGTCGGAAATCCAACGCCCCGGAATGGTCGACGTCCCCTTGTTGGCCAACCCATAAGCGTGGGTGAAAAGCCAGTCACCTACTAATACGCTAGCTGGAACCGACCATTTCTTATGAACGGTTTCTTTGTGACGGCGGAGGATTGCAGCATCCAGAATGTCGTCATGCACAAGGGTCGCGGTGTGCACGAGCTCTACCACCACGCTTAGTCGAATCGATTCCTCACCTACCTTGCCCGATGCCTTCGCCGCTAGAAGCAAAAGACATGGTCTGAGTCGTTTTCCACCCAAATCCGCGACATAGGACAGCATCTCAGCAATCTGCGAGTGACCGACTTTCAATTCACTGTTAAGCAATTGCTCAACTATCTTCAATTCTTCTCGAACAGGCGCAATTGCAATCTTGAGTTGATCTCGGTAGGAATCCAACGACGATTGTTCAGGGCGGTCTGCAAGTAATCTACCGTCTCTTTCGAAGATCGACGTCGAAAAACCTCTCGATGAGTTCGACAACTTCAAATGGGAATGGGGTACCTGAACTTCAACGGAATCCATCTTCGATTACTCTTTTCTCCGGTAATCTCCTGTTTTACCACCTGTCTTCGACAACAGCATGATTCTGGAGATTGTCATGGATCGATCTATTGCTTTGCACATGTCGTAGACTGTCAAAGCCGCAATACTCGCCGCCGTGAGCGCTTCCATTTCAACCCCAGTTGCTCCCGTCGAACGAACCGTGATCCGCCATTCAAGCTCCAGTTCTGTAATCCACTCGTGCTCCACCTCGACCGAATCGATCAAGATCATGTGGCAAAGTGGTATCAAAGCACTAGTTTGTTTGGAGGCTTGAATCGCCGCGATGCGAGCCACCTGAAGACAATCGCCTTTTGTCGTCGCATTGTTCCGAATAGCTGTGGCTGATTCGACTGACATGCTAATTCGACTGCAAGCAACTGCCTCTCGCTTTGAGTTGGATTTACCACCGACATCCACCATTCTTGCTTCCCCCCGCGAATTTACGTGTGTAAGGACTGGGGACTCAATGTCGCTGGACAAATCCTGGTCGTTAATAGTTTCCTTGGGAATTGACATGTGAAATTGCTACCAGACAACTCCCGCATTGGAAAAAGAAACTTAACATCTAAATACCGACAGGTGGCAGCGACTTTAAGCCTGACCAGAGTATTCAGCACCAAAAAATTCTTTGCTCTCTTTTACGGTCGGCTTGATGGTGCGTTTTCCTGCTTCCCAATTGGCGGGGCACACTTCGCCATGGTTTTCAACGAATTGGAGGGCCTTTACCATCCGCAAGGCTTCATCAACACTGCGTCCGAGCGGGAGATCATTCACGACTTGATGTCGAACGACGCCCGCCACATCGATGAGGAACAAGCCTCGCAGAGCGACCGCATCGCCCAGCAAAACATCGTAATCTCTCGCTATTTGTTTGTTCAAGTCCGCAACCATAGAATAGTCGATCTGGCCAATTCCGCCTTGCGATCGAGGCAGATTTCGCCAAGCCAAGTGCGAGAACTCGCTATCCACCGAAACACCAATGACCTCCACGTTGAGTTCGGTGAATTCCTTGATTCGGTCTGAAAAAGCGATGATTTCCGTTGGGCAAACGAAAGTGAAATCGAGCGGATAAAAGAACAGCAATACGTACTTGCCTTTAAACTGGCTAAGCGTCAATTCGGCAAACGAACCGTCCTTCAGAACAGCCGTCGCTTTAAAGTCAGGGGCCGGTTTGGTAACGAGAACCGCCATCGAAGTGTATCTCCTAGTAGATTTGCAACAAAACTGCGAAAATGTGTTGGTCGTAAAGGCTGTCCCTGTCTTTTGTACGGGACCGCTAGCCACCATCGTCTTCATTGTCCGTCGATCGTCAAGTCTTAGGCTTATGGACCCAACCATTCCTGCAAAACTATCCGATTCAACCGCTACGGTCGATCAACTCAAAGCGTTGGTCCATCAATTCGTTAAGGAACGCGATTGGGGTTCCTTTCATTCTCCGAAAAACCTATCGATGTCGATCGCAATCGAAGCGGCGGAATTGATGGAACATTTTCAATGGACAAATCCAGATGCACCAACATTGCCAATGGCGCATGATGCCCCCATTGCGCAAGAACTTTCGGATGTAATCGCGTACAGCCTCGCCTTGGCAAACGCGCTCGGGATCGACGTTAGCCGGGCGCTCGAATCGAAAATGGAACAGAATAAATCCAAGTACCCCGTCGGTGCGAAATACGAACCGAAGGGAATTGCAAGGCTGGTTTAGCGTATAAAGTTTGCAAAATCCCCCAAAAAAATACAGGATTTTTAGAAAAATAAAGGCTTTTCTCAATGTTTTTTCGTCAAATTTGGCTGAAATCCAGGGTTTTTATGACGAAATAGGCGTTTCCCGGTTGCATTTAAACCAGGGCAACCTTTAATTCACCAAATAGTATTGTCCTCGGTTGGACATGATTCATGATTTCAGGTTCGTTGAAAGGGATTCATCGTATGGCAAAAGCAGCTGCCAAGACAGAAAAGCCACTGACCAAGGTCCAGATCTTCACCAACATTGCTGAAGCGACCGGCCTCTCGAAGAAGCAAATTGCAGAAGTATTTGAGGCTCTCAAGGCCGAGATATCCAATTCGGTTGGCAAGAAGGGCGTGGGCTCGTTCGTAATCCCTGACCTATGCAAAATTGTTCGCATTCAAAAGAAGGCTTTGCCAAAGCGCCAAGTTCGCAATCCGCAGACAGGCGAGATGAAGTGGGCCGATCCAAAGCCAGCTTCGACCGCTGTTAAGGTTCGTGCTCTTAAGAAACTAAAGGACATGGTCTAATCCAAAGACCAGGTTCGAAAAACAAACGACTTGGGCAAGCGATTGAGCTTGCCCATTTTCGTTTCAAGCTCCAAACAATCCGAGGCCGCAATGCGATTGATCTTGATGGGAACCGGTCCATTCGCCGTCCCCAGTTTCAATGCTTTACTACAAAAGGGATACGAGATCGTACAAGTTGTCACTCGCCCAACCGCCCTACCGGTGAGTAAAAAGGAGCCACCGCCAAACCCGGTGCGACTTTGGGCAATCGACAATCGATTGCCGATCTCCGACCCGATATCTATCAACAGTCTAGAGACGATCGAGTGGCTCAACGCACAACGGGCTGATTTGATGGTCGTTTGCGACTATGGACAAATCCTTTCTCGCGACGCCTTGAGAGCTTCCAAACTGGGCGGTATCAACTTACACGGTTCGTTGTTACCACGGCATCGCGGAGCAGCTCCAGTCCAATGGTCCATCCTAACAGGTGACTCCGTCACGGGGGTCTCCGTCATCCATATGACCCCAGCTCTCGATGGTGGACCTGTCCTGCACAAGTTATTAACTGAGATTGGGCGAGACGAATCGGCGGACCAATTGGAGGTGAGATTGAGCAATATCGGAGTTCAATCAACTCTCGAGTCGGTCGCATTGCTCGAAAACAAGAACTCGCTGGACGAATGTATCGAACTAGGTGAGATGCAAGACAAATCGCTCGCAACCAAAGCGCCGCGGCTTGCAAAAGAAGACGGCGAACTAAACCTTCATTACCCAGTTAGATGGATCGATCGATTGGTTCGAGGATTACAACCCTGGCCAGGCGCCTTTGCACATTTGGAATTTCCCGATGGTAAGACTCTCAGAGTAATCATCCCAAAAGCTGCACCGATTGAATTGGAAGCAGGGTCAATCCCATTGTTGCCTGGCGGAATTCTTTTCGGACAATCACTTAGGAAATTACAAGAAACAAACTCCGACCTTACTGCATCGATGTACGCTGTCGCAACCGACGGACTGCTTGCTATACCGTTCGTCCAACCCGCTGGCAAAAAACTCATGTCTGCCGACGAATTTTTGCGGGGCTATTCGCGGTTTCCGTCGATGAGGATTGCGTGTGTTCCAGGTTCCCATCGCTTACTCAATAAAATGTCATGCACTTGAACTCGGTTTTAATTGCTTTGCAAAACATAGCTCCGTTAGAGTTTGCGGAAAGTTGGGACAACGTCGGCCTTTTAGCCGGCAATCGCGATCGAGATATCTCCAGCGCGATGACTTGCTTAACCCTCACCTCAACAACTTTGGAAGAAGCGATTCAAACAGAAGTAGATTTGGTGATCTGTCACCATCCTATACCCTTTAAACCGCTCTCCAAAATCACCTACGATACGACAACCGGTAAACTATTGCTTCAAGCGATCGAGGCCGGAATTGCTATCTACTCACCCCATACAGCTTGGGACAATGCAAAGTTGGGGATCAACAAACAACTTGCTGACATCCTCAGATTAGAGATGGTCAAACCGCTTCAAGCCTTCGCTGACGTTTCTAGCGATGAGTCAGTGGGAGTTGGAAGGTACGGCAGACTATCCTCTCCGGCATCCATCCAAAGCACAATGAAATGCATTCACGCTTGCATCCCAAAAACAAATGCGAGGCACACTCATTCTGCAGAACATTCCATTTCCAAGATAGGGATCGTTTGCGGTAGCGGGGGCAGCATGCTTTCTCTAGTTGCTCGTCGCGGTTGCGATGCAATGCTGACAGGCGAAGCAACCTACCATCAATGCTTAGAAGCCGAATCGCTCGGCATCGCGCTATTGATGATCGGACATCACGCCAGCGAAGCGTTCGCGATGAAGGAACTGGCACTGCAGCTTCAAGCGTTGTTGCCAGAACTTCGAGTGAACACCTCGCGATTGGAACACTCTTGTTTTTAAGCGAGCGGCAACATAGTTTATACCGGGAGGGAGAGGCTCCTGCCGAACCAGTGCCAAGCTCGGCAGGAGCCTCGCTCTCCCATTGGAACCCTTGGCAGGTAGTTTTCCCACTGCCGCTCGCCTAAAACCGAGTTTCCTAACATTGCCTAAACATTTATTTCATAGAACAGAAA
>JANLUJ010000155.1:0-4216 GCA_031363425.1 Pirellula sp. | reverse complement strand
TTCACAATATCCACTACATCCAATCCTAATTCTTAGCTGCAACGGAGCACTAGTATGTAGTCACGCGTTTGAACTCATTTCCGGGCTCCGCCTTGGAATGCACTGCTTTGTGCGCTGCGCCCGCGATTCCACACTTCTTTTTTGCGAAAAGATTTTGCTTTCGCAAAAATTCTTCGGAAACGGCAGGCAGAGCCTGCAAGACAGTGGGTTACGAGGCAGAGCCTCGTAACCAGAAGATGGTGATGTCTAACAACTATCAACTCTTCGTACTATCAACTCTTCGTACTATCAACGCTTAGTATTCGCCATTCACTTCGCCACCAGCGCGTGTTCCAAGAGCTCGGAAAATAATTGGCGATGCACTCTGCGAGATAAACTGCACGGAACCGTCTGCCAATGCAAAGTTAGCTCCACCCGTATGCATGCTACCGAACGCATTGATTCGGTCCTCAAACAACAATTGCTGCGTGGTACCACCAAGGGTATCGAAATTCTTTGGAAGAAGGAAGTTGATAGGAACGCTGGTGCCTAAGTTGGCATCGCCTTCGCCACCGAACCACACCCAACCCCAGTCTCGAATGCGATCGTCGACAATTGGGCTCGTGTCAAAAATAGGGTCGAAGAATTGACGTTCGCCAAGCATAAGCGTATTGCTGGTCCCGTCCGCTGCATCCGCTATGCCATATCGCTTGCAACGCGTGAATAATCCATCCGTCTTACCTCCTCCAGCGACGTAGGTCGCCGCGACGGCTGGAGCAAATGGATTGTATAGCGATGGCCTGCTGTTGCTCGTGTCAGCTCGCGGATAAGCGCGAGTACCGGCACAACCGTAATAGTGTGTTCGGAAAAAGTGGTTGCTATCCGCAGCCGATACTGCTTCGTTGAGCAGTCCGCCAGGGTTCGATGGGCAAACCATCGCTGGTACACTGTCTTTCAGAAAGAAATTGCCGGTCCAATCTGGGCCAAGCGTAACAGGATCTTTGCGATTGATATTGAAATTGAATTGGTCGTACTTGTTCCACAAAGCCGTTTGCTCAATAAATGGCAGAAGTTGGAACATCAACGGATAACGTCGGTTCTGAGGAGGTGGATCACCTGGCTTTCCTAAATCGGGGTGCGGGAACAAACCGTCATTTCGCAAGATTCCGTACGGAAACTTTTTGTGAGCACTCTCGTGCAAGTGAACTGCCAAGCCGAGCTGCTTTAGATTATTGCTGCACTGCATTCGCCGAGCTGCTTCGCGAGCGGCTTGCACAGCAGGCAATAGCAAACCAACTAGAATTCCTATGATGGCGATCACCACAAGCAATTCAACCAACGTAAAACCTCGATACTGACGCCGTTTCATAACTGGCCCCTTTTTGATGGGTTAGAAAATTGCGAAGGACATGGAAATCAAAAGTCTATCCGAAAATTTGCGCAAGAAACCATTGGATTTCCACTGTCACGACCGTATTCTGACAGGTGCGTACAGTTAAGTCTTTCGAATTAGTACCTGCGACGATATTATACAAAGGTGGGTCGCACCTGCCGTGTGCGACGGAGCCATGCAAAAGTTTCGAAATGCCCGGATAAACCGTAATGGCCTTGAATTAAGCCTTTCCCCGTAGTGGAAGTTGTTAAACTTCCTGGAGTTAAGGCACTTCAGGAACTCTTACGAGATTCCACTACTCACTAACTCAACGCCATTCGGCATGAAGCCAGCAGAAACCTTTTTGGAACCAGTCGGGAACAAAGGATGCGCAAACGAAAGTTGCTGCAATAGCAAACTCTTAACACTCTAGCCTACGCCTAACGTAAAACAAAAAAATGCGAGCCAATGCTGAAACCAACCTCATGGGACACGATTTGAGTGTGTCGTTGGTCAGCAAAATAGCCTCGATTCGATCGCAAAGCGCCGCTCGCATCACTTGGCATTTGCACGAGTGCTTCGAGATGCTTTTGTTGATGGATGGCTCGACCGCGTACGAATTCTCGAATAATCGGACGGTTGAACTGCCGGGCGGACATTTCATGGTGATTCCGCCTGGAATGTTGCACCGCGGATTACATGATGTGCGACGGCCCGTGCGTTTAACGGGGATCATGTTCGATCCGGCGGCTACGGGTGCTGCAATACATACGCCATTCACGGCTTCGGATCTGATTTGGCTAAACAGCCAGTTTGAGGCAGGAGCAATGCAGTCGCGACGGATGAGTACTGAACTTCGAAATCATGTCAAAGCCATTCCTGAGGATTTTTCGAGTTTAGACTTGTTGAACACATCCTTGGTTGCAACGCTCAGACTGTCCGTTTGCTCGATATTGCTGGAGGCAGCCAAACAGCTGGTTTCGACCAGAACTTTTGAACCCAAGCAAGTCGTTCAAGCGACCATTAAGTTCATGGAATCGAATTTAGGGGAGACGATTTCGATTGAAGAAGTTGCCGGCGCAGTCTACTGCAGTCGAGCAAGACTCTTTCAAGTATTCAAGGACTCGACCGGCATGACCCCCAACGACTATTGGCAGCGGCTTCGGATCGATCGCGCGCAGCAACTTATGGCGCGCTCGAACAAATCGATCACGGAGATCGCGATGGACTGTGGATTTTCATCTAGTCAGTACTTCAGCAGTGTTTTCCGCAAGTACTCTGGCGTTAGTCCAACGGACTATCGAAGGACACACTCGGACTCTAAGTAATGGGCCACATGGTACTGCGACAGCTAGCTACTTAGGACACCAAACCTCAGTTGCAGGGGAGGCAAGCTCCCCGCAACCAAACACTTTCGTTGCCAAAAATGATTCACAGCTTTGCCTGTCAGCCTGGGGACAGGCTGACCTACGTGAACGCAATTCCTGCCGGCTGCGGCGACAATGTTCAAGAGTTTTCTTCTATACTCTGGTTCTGCAATGCCTGTTTACCAGATCCGGTTAGCGGTTTCGATTTCAAAGAAAGCGACATAATACATGTCTAGTCAACTACGTCAGTCTGAAACGACCGCACCTGTCAAGACGGAGCGACTTGCATCACTCGATCAATTTCGAGGCTACACGGTAGTTGGTATGCTGCTGGTGAACTACTTCGGAGGCTACGCGGTGTGTCCACAGGTGCTCAAGCACACACACGACTACTGCAGTTATGCGGACACGATCATGCCCCAGTTTTTATTTGCGGTGGGATTCTCTTTGAGGCTCACCTTTGGAAGACGAATGCAAACTCAAGGCAGTGCTGCTGCCTACGGACGAATGATCCGTCGACTCTTAGGATTGGTAATGGTCACATTGGTGGTCTACACCGTAGGGCAACGTGCGCCCAATTGGGAGCAGCTTAAAGAAATGGGTCCTTGGCAAGCGCTGTACGAACCTTTCAAACGCAGTTGGTTTCAAACGCTTATGCATATCGCAGTCACATCGCTTTGGCTATTGCCTGTCGTGCATTCCAAATGGTCCGTCCGCATCCTATGGATGGTGGGTTCCGCGGTAGCCCATGTGATCTTGTCCTATTGGTTCAATTTCGTTTGGTGCAATACTGCGCCCAACGGAATTGACGGTGGCCCGCTGGGGTTTTTAACATGGACCATTCCCGCCATCGTAGGAACCTTGGCATGCGACGTGTTCGTGCAGCCAAGAAGTCAACTGCAAATGGGATCGCTGACCCTGGCGAAGGTATTTGCGGTCTCAATGCTTTTGATGGGACTTGGGTATGCCATATCCTGTGGAACAAGATTGTACGATGTACCAACGTCACAAGTTGAGTCGCTCAAAGCTGAGAAGTTGGCTGCAGACCCCGTATGGCCAAGTCGAGAACGCATCAACGCCAAGTACGAAGAAGCCAAACAAGCTGGATCCAGTATTTCGGCTTGGCTAGCGGAACCTCCCTTCATCAAGCCCCCTGGGCAGGACTTCAGAAAGTGGAATTATTGGATGATGAGTCAACGCGGTGGTACGCTGGCTTATCCTTTGTTCACGGCAGGCTTCTCTTTATTAGTGTATCTGCTGTTCTTTATCGGATGCGACCTTTGCGGTTTTGGGTTGCCTTTCTTCAAGACATTTGGAACCAATGCTTTGATCGCCTATGTACTTCATAGTATGGTTGGCAATGCCGTTAATCCGTTCTTTCCAAAAGACTCACCGGCATGGTATGCCTATACAGGTTTAGCCCTGTTCTTTTGGGTGACATGGGTCTTTGTGCGGCACTTAGAAAAGCAGGGTGTATATCTGCGAGCTTAACGTCGTC
>JANLUJ010000144.1:0-2762 GCA_031363425.1 Pirellula sp. | reverse complement strand
CAGTTCGAGAATGACGCCCCATTCTTCTGGTTCGTTTTCAGCGTCGAAGGCTGGCACTTTACCGGCGGCTTCGTATTCGGTGCCCTTGTGAATCAGCATGGTCGCATCACCACCATCGTCGACGATTAAATCTGGACCTGTTCCATCTGGCCATACGAGAGCCTGGACCGTGCACCACCAGTATTCCGTGAGTGTCTCGCCTTTCCAAGCGTAGACTGGACTCCCAATGGGATTATCAAGTGTGCCGCCACGGCCGACAACAACAGCGGCTGCAGCGGAATCTTGGGTTGAAAAAATATTGCAGCTGACCCAGCGCACATCGGCTCCGAGATCGGCCAACGTTTCGATCAGCACAGCGGTTTGTACCGTCATGTGGAGCGAGCCCATTATCTTGGCACCAGAGAGTGGCTTGGACTTGCCGTGTCGTGCGCGAAGCGCCATCAAGCCTGGCATTTCGTCCTCGGCAAGTTGGATTTCTTTGCGACCGAGAGATGCGAGCTCTTCCGCTTCCTTGCGGTTACCGGCTGCTAGAAAATCAAATGCGCGAACCTTAAACGGAACGCTCGACACATCGGCGCTGGCTACATGGGTGTTTTTCGTTTTGACAACAGTACTCATTTGAGTATTACTCCTAGGAAAGAAACAAAAGTTTTATCGGATAGCGGTCGTTACAAACAAGCCAGTTCCTTTGGCATCGGTCTCGGGCGGCATCAAGGCATACCTCATATGCTGCCAACAAGCCTGAGTCATCCATGATCGAATCTGGTCAGCAGGAAATCCCTGCCAAGAGTGCCCAAGTTCCTCGCGGTACTCGGAACGGTCATGCGGTACCATGTCCACCACAATTAGCTTTCCACCAGGCTTGGTCACACGCCAAGCTTCTTGGAAAACAGTTTGAGGTGTTGTAAGATATGGCAGCACAAGTATCAAAATGGCGTGCGAAAGTGTTTCGTCTTCGATCGGCAGTTGAGTAAGCTCACCGCGTCGCAGATCGATGTTAGAAAAGTCCTTGAGACGCTTGCGGGCCGACTGCATCATGGCTGCCGACGAATCCACGGCGATAACTTGTTCCACCCAGGGTGCGATGGTCTGAGCAACAGCACCCGTTCCGCATCCCAGGTCGCCAACTACGGCATCGTTGGGCAACGACGCTGCGAAAGCCCAAGCATCGACACGGTGACCGAACAATTCGGCACGCAGCCGATCCCATTTGCTGGCGACGGATGAAAAGAAAGCCTGCGATTTGGACCGCCTCGATTCGACCACCTGATCGAGTCTGGCATCGTCCTGGTCGGATGTGCTTGCCGGGACACTATGGCTCTTCACCACGCTCCAAAGCTTTTTCTGAGAAAGCTCCATTTCGCCGTTAGGCATTCGGTATAAATTGCTGGTGCCGTCACGCCGAGAGACAGCCCAGCCATCGTCGGAAAGCAGTTTAAGGTGCCTGCTAACGGTACTTTGCGGTAATTGGAGGGTAGTGCACATTTCGGCGACGGTTAGCTCAGTTCGTTCTAAAAGGCGCAATAGCCTGGCTCGGGTAGGGTCCGAAAGGCTCTGCATCCACAGGATCATTGGGGCTGAAGTGTTCATTTGATTGAGTCTATTTATCATCCGTTTATCCGGATGGAAGAATAACAGCTTGCAGCCAATTTTCAAGACCGAAGCGTGGCTTTCTTTAAAAACAAGGCAATTTATAGGTTTTTCCGACCCATTGAGCTAGCAAATCCTAGCTGCGTATCTCCAAACTGTCAGACTGAGGACAGTCAGACCCGCGTGTTTGGTAAACTTGTGAAGTAGACTCAGGCCGAAAGCTTGAGCCATTTTAGAACCAATCCCAAAAATCGGATCTGGACAGAGTGCGTAGACCATTATGACCAGCATCACGGTTCTCATTGAATGGGCAAGTAATCTAGTCTTTGGTCCGTGGACTATTGCATTGCTCTTTGCGGTAGGGCTGTTCTTAACGATTCGGCTTGGCTTTGTGCAGTTCGTTTTTTTCGGCGACTCGCTTCGGGCCTTCTTTGGAGTAGACGAGTCGAAGGCAAAGGGAGCTTTGTCGCCTTTCCGGACTTTCATGACCGCCATAGGAGCGACAATCGGAACTGGAAACATAGCAGGGGTAGCAACCGCCATCGTGACCGGCGGGCCAGGCGCACTCTTTTGGATATGGGCTTGGGGGTTAATCGCCATGGCGGTGAAATTCACCGAAGCCGTGCTTGGCGTTTACTACCGTCGAGATGGCGAGGAACGGCTGCTGGCCGGACCGATGGTCTACTTGGCCGATGGCCTCAAAGCTCGCAAATTGGGTTGGATCTATGCGCTGGTGGCAGGCGTTGCTGCGCTCACCACTACCCCGTTTACGCAGCCCAACTCAATTGCCGACGTCATGAACTCGCAATGGCACGTGCCCAAGCTTGCAACCGGCATCTGCTTAGCGGTTCTCGCCTTCGTCACCATTATTGGTGGTGTGAAGACCATTGGACGGGCCCTGGAGAAACTCGCGCCACTCAAAGTCTTGCTGTACCTTGCAGGCGGGATGATTGTTCTGATTACGCATGTTAGTGAGATTCCTGTTGTTCTTTGGATGGTGTTGCGTGGTGCGTTCAATACGGATGCGGCACTTGGAGGCACTGCGGGCGTCGGTATCATGATTGCAATGCGGTATGGAATCGCCCGCGGCATCTATGCGAATGAAGCAGGGTACGGAACAGCAGGCGTGGTATATGGCGCGGCCAGAACCAAGGACCCTTTTCAACAAGGGC
>JANLUJ010000037.1:0-4305 GCA_031363425.1 Pirellula sp. | reverse complement strand
TTGGGCATCGATTAGGGCCGCTTTCCCCAACGCCGCCACTTTCTGCGACAACGCCGCTCTCTGCGACAACTTCGATGAGTGCCAACTCGATTGGTGGCCTGACACCGGTCCGTTCCAAGGGTCCGCAAACCTCGTCGTCGATACCGGCGCCGGATGCGACAGACAGTCGACTGGCGGATGCGCTTCGAGAATTATCCAGCCTCGTAGATACACGCGATACTGCCGGATTGGTATTGTTGTCCGACGGTCGAGTGCGTGGTTCGGAATCGGTTGAACAACTTGCGTCCATGCTCGGAAAACGCAAAATCCCGATTCATGTTTTTCCGGTCGGCAATTCGTCTGGAACAGGGGACGTAGCGATTGTTTCCATGGTTACTCAAGAAAGCGTTCGAAAGTACACGGAGAACGAGATTCAAGTTTTTTTGCGAAGCTTCGGGATGGCAGGCAAGAACACGACCGTCCGAATCGTGGATGCTGACTTGCCCCAGGAAACAGCTCCTTGGATTGCAAGTGTACCGATTGTGTTGACGGGCAATGCTCAGTCAGTGTCGTTGATTTACAACATTGCAGATCAGCCTCGCAACTTAAGGATTATCGTCGATCCAATCGTTGGCGAGTTGACGAATCGCAACAACGACATTAACGTTCGGATTAACATCGATCGAACGAGGGTACGGGTACTATACATCGAGGGGAGCGCGTCCAATCGCGGCTTCTTTACTCAACTTGTCCAAGATGCATTCGGAGTTGCAAAACCGGTGACCAACGAAGGATTCAGTGTGTTGAATGCGCTTCGCGAAGATCCGGACATCGAATGCAGCCCGTTCGAAAGCCCGAATGGAAATCAGCCGCCGCGTCGCCTTGTCGAATCTTCGACCTTGGCAACGACGAGCTTTCCCGAATCACGATCCGAGCTATTTTCATTTGATTGCATCATTTTTAGCAATGTGGGACCGGACATTCTAGAAACAGAACAACAGGAAATGATCTCGCAATGGCTCGAGGGGCGTGGTTCGGGAATGATCATTGCGGGTGGAGACGCTATTCAAAAGGAAAAGTGGAGGGATACGCCACTTGTCAAGGCACTGCCGATTGCTAGCGATTCGGTAGTGAGCGGATCAGATGAATCCTTACGTTTTAAGATTAAGAACAAACTGCATCCCATATGGAAGCTGCTTAACGAAGCTAGCGCCAATGATCGGTTACTTGAAACAATGCCAGCCCTTCGTGTATCCACACGAGGTCTGAAGCTCAAGCCTGGTGCAGAATTGTTAGCTACAAGCGAGGACACAGATGAACCAATGATTGTCGCGCATCGATTCGGGCGTGGCCGAGTACTTTTTGCGGCTCCATCGTTGGCAGGCGCTGCGGGAGCGACGCTTCATAGCGATTGGGGGCCACAGGGCAAGCGATCGGCGTCGAAGTTTTGGCGAAACCTAGTATATTGGGCAACCGAGGGCTCTTCGATTGGCCGTCGACGAGTTACGGTGGAAGCTGACAAGCGTTTCTATCGGCCCGGCGATTCTATGACATTCAAAGCCATCGCCTACGACGAGTCGGCTCGGCGCACTATCAATTACCGATTGTGGAGTATGTTCGAACCTCTATCCATCGAGGATTCATCGCTCTATGCGCCGGCTATGTGGCCTGAGGGTCTTCGTCGTGATAGCGGCGAAACTAGCCCAAGGGTCTCGTGGGGAGAGGAGATTCCATTTCAGAAACAAGCATCCGGCGATTCCTATGGCTTAGTTCTAAACCTCAACGAAGCAGCCGATGGCAATCAAGGCGGACTACGAATGGAATTGACCGCATATGAGGGGGAGGAGAGCGATGACGAGAAAAAACCAGGACAGCCGTCGGTTGGACATGGTACGCAAGTGGACAGCATGTCCATGGAGATCCATATTTTGAGCGATCCCTTTGAGCAGCAAAATCCTCTTCCAAACCACGACTTACTTCACCGAGTGGCAAATCTGTCAGGTGGAAAGGTCCTATCGTCTCCAGTCGATTTGGCGGAATTACTACAAATGCGTCCAACCATTGAAATTGAGCCAATTCAAACGCAAGAACCAGCCTGGAGTCGATGGTGGCTTTGGGGTCTGTTAGGCATGCTAATATCCTCGGAATGGGTTGTACGCAGACTGAGTGGATTCGCCTAGTCCGGCAGTATCCCAGCCATGGCGCACTTTTTTTCTTTTTGTTTCCTTTCAGAATTTAGAAACTTCGAAGTACTTGAAAAATGACTACACGTGACGTAACGACTGCTGAATTAGCGATCTTGGAAGAACTTTGGCAGTGCGGGAAATCGACCATCAAAGATCTCGCTCAAAAGCTTTACGGGGCCTCGACGGCCTCGGACATCGCAACCGTTCAAAAACTTCTGGGCCGTTTGGAAGCAAAACAATGTGTTGGCCGCGATCGCGAGCAGTGGCCGCAAGTTTTTTTCGCGACCATTGCAAAGGAAGAGCTAATTGGCGAGCGGCTTCAAGCTACGGCTGATGATCTTTGCGAAGGGGCCATGGGGACTTTGTTAACGCATTTGGTCCAATCGCAACAATTGAACTCGCGCGAGCGTCAACGATTGCGAAAATTGCTCGACGAACTTGACGACAAGAAGAAATAAGTATGTTTCTAGTTTCATCGCCCTGGTCGATTTGGCTTGGACAAGCGCTCCTCAGCAATGTGGTGGTTGCGACGTTGCTGGCGATCATTGCAACAATGGTTGGTTGGCGACTACGTCGCCCTGCGATGGCGCATGTGCTCTGGGTATTGGTACTCATTAAACTAGTGACACCTCCGATTATTCACGTTTCGGTTCCTGTTCCAAATTGGATGGCTCTGTCGCGGTCCTCGGTCGTTTTCATTCAAACGGCCATGTCCGATTCCGTGGCCGACGCTGCTAGCGTCGGTTCGGATGCTAGCAGCATCCCCCACGGTTCGGATGCTAGCAGCATCCGCCACGGTTCGGATGCTGGCAACGCCAGCCACGGTTCGGATGCTGGAAGCGTTAGTTACGAGGGACTCGATTGGCTGTTGTGCTCTTTGATAGCGATTTGGCTTGGCTTGGCTATAGTCCTGATGGTGCGATCACTCTTGCGATCGATTCGCTTTGCTCGCGTTCTAGAAGCGGAGGGATCGGAACAAATAGATGCCTCGAAGCTTGGTAATCAAATGGCGGAAGCGTCTGGAGTTGCAAAATGCCCTCGAATCCGCTTGGTGGCTGCAAGTCTTTCCCCCATGCTATTCGGCTTCAGCAAATGGGCAACCATAGTGATTCCCGAAGGGCTTTGGAATGAATTAAATATTCCGCAAAGGCGCGCCATGTTGGCACATGAGTTGTCGCACTTCCGGAGATGCGATCATTGGGTTCGCGCACTGGAGCTAATCGTTGGAAGCCTGTTCTTTTGGTTCCCACTGGTGCGTATCGCACGAGTACAAATCGAACGCATGGAAGAGACATGCTGCGATTTGAACGCGGTGGATGCTTTAGAAAATGATCGGCGATTGTATGCAGAATCGCTATTGCATGTGGTGGACTATATCAGTCAACGGGGCGGCCGAATGCCTGGACTGGCGAGCGGCATGCGACCGACGATCACGCTCGAGGAGAGATTGCGGTCAATAATGAACGATTCTGCGACTGGACGCATGAGCCACTGGCATCGCTCCGTTCTCGGCATTTTCGGTTTGTTCGTCGTGATCCTGCATCCACTGGCGTCTGCCACTCCGAATTCGCGCGTTTCCATGATTCCATATCGACCGATAGACTCTGCAATGCTCTCTCCATGGTACACCGCCCACGAATACTCGGTGCCTGAGAGTGCCGTGGGAACGGAGCTGCCGGAAGTCCCACGCGGATGGTGGAACGAAACGCAACTCAATGCCGTCACCGGTATTTTGGCCGGAAGTTCTGGGCAGACGAGGCAGTTGAGGATCAATCCGGGATCTTCCATTGACGTGGTCTTTCCGGATACAACCTCACATCGGTTAGCGGAACCTGCCCCAAGCGCGTTGGTTGCCTTGCATCAGGCTTCCCGTTTGATCATTGGGAATACCAATGGAGACATTCGCCTATGGGATGTTGATTCGCGACAAAGCGTATCATGGATTGGCAGTCATGACGGTCCGATCACGACGCTCTGCTACCATCCAAAGTTCGGGTTATTGTCCGGTGATACAAAGGGTTTAGTGCTGCAATGGGAGATTCAATCGGGAGCTATTCAAAACAGTTGGTCATCGAATAGAGGCCCCATTCAGTCTATTCGGTGTGATGCCACGGGCGAGCGAGTCGCGGTCTTGTTCGGA
>JANLUJ010001364.1:0-1992 GCA_031363425.1 Pirellula sp. | reverse complement strand
AGGCCAAAGAGAATATGCGTGTGGAATTTCGAATCGTCAAAGTCAATCCAGAGTCGCTTGCTCCGTCGGACTTCAACTTCTAATGAATCCTTCACGCCGGACGTGGCGAAACGCTCTCATGAATTTCAAAACCAAACCATTGATTTGCCTCGTTTCGTTCGCTGTGATTGCATGGACGGCGACGGGCTGGGCCAGCGACAATGTGGTGATTGTATTGGACGATTCCGGCTCGATGAACGAGAGGATGAACGGGGGAGTCAAGCGGATCGACGCTGCTAAAAAAGCTATTGCGTTTGTGCTCAAACAGTTTCCACCAGACACCAAGCTTGGCCTCATGTTGCTCAATGGTGAGCGGTCGAAGAAACATTGGGCAATTCCACTGGAACACCTGTCCGTGCCTCAAGCAACGCGCCGCGTTGAGGCGGTAGTTGCAGATGGAGCTACCCCGCTTGGCGATCGAATGCGAGAGGGGGCGGACGCTCTTTTGCGATTGCGAGAAAAGCAAATTTACGGCAACTATCGTTTGCTGATCGTCACCGATGGAGAAGCGAGTGATGCGAATCTGTTGGCCTTGTACCTGCCAGATGTGCTATCTCGAGGCCTCATGGTGGACGCTATTGGGGTTGATATGAAACAGGATCATTCGCTAGCGACTCGAGTGCATACTTACCGCCGCGCGGATGACGGCGAAGCGTTATCCAAGGCCGTTCAAGAGGTCTTTGCGGAAAAAATCGATGCAAACACAACGAATAGCAATGCTGACTTTGCGCTATTGCAAGCGATCGATGACCTCACTGCCAAGGAAGCGCTTATCGCATTGTCGAAACCCAACAACACTCCGGTCGTTGGTATTGTGCGACCCACCAACACGAACGAGACCATAGGCAACACCTGGCCAGCCAATGCGGGTCCACGCAACAACACTTCCTATAGTGGTGCATCGCTGTTGGGAACCTTTGTCATTACCGTCGTGAGTTGCATGCTTCCTTTGGTTGTTATTGTCATCGTACTTGCTGTCTTTCTATCCAAGTCGAGTATTGGACCAAAGAACAACCGTCCGCGACGAAAATAGCATGGCCCGCTTAGTAAGGCCACGACTGCCTTTCAGCGTGGCTTCTTTGCTGATAGCTGCAACTGGCTTAGCTTCTGAACTTTTATACCGCACGGTTGCAGGGGGAGTTATGCTTTGCACTTCTAACTTCATGCTGGCAACACTGGACCGAGTCCAGCTCGCTCCAAGTCGCTCCGGTTTGGGTGACCAGAGCGGGGTAGTGAGTCGGTTTCATGGTACGTTGTAGGCTGAATTCAATGCAACCTCCATGTGCCGGACATCCAAATTGCCGAGACCGATTAGGTCCAATCTTGCACCATTGAAAAATTTGGAAATGCCAATCGACCGTTTCTCGTTTGGAGAAGGAGGCGGCTTGTAGGGAGCCTCGCGTGACTGAGGGAACGCGTTTTGATGCGCCAACGACGTTTCCTAGTTGACTCAGGACGGTTCGTCCTGGGTCATGTACGCAGACCGGGTTCGGGCCTGGATTCAACTTCTTATCGCAGTCAAAATGATATCCGCGAACGACATCCTACTCTTGCAAACTGCTTTCGGTCGATGCTTCAGATGTCGAGTTCCACGTTCCAACGAAAGCCATAGAGCTCAGCAATGTCATCGGCCGAAACTCCTTGCTCTCTTTTCTTGTCAAGCATGGTTGTCGCCACATCAACCGGTTTCTGTTTGCGACCAGTTCTAGTGATGACATACTTGATCTCACGCAGTTCGAACTCCAGGGGAATGCTCTTATACTCTTCCTTTGTCATCCAAGCAGGCCCAGTTTGCTCTCGAAAAGAACCACGTTTCCATGCAGAGTCTGCCCGTTTACGGTCTCGTCGTCCAGGCCTTTGCGGTTATCAAAACATGGTCTTTTTCCCAGTTCTTGTCCACGCCACTATCCACAGCAATGTCTACGGTTTGCCCTTTTGTGAGTTTCTGCTGAA
>JANLUJ010001363.1:0-1473 GCA_031363425.1 Pirellula sp. | reverse complement strand
TTGCAGACTGTATAATCATGATCGGCCTTTCTGTTGCGTCGTAAGCTGCTTGTGATAAACAACTTATACGCACAGAAGGCCGTTTTTGTTCAACAAACAATGAATAATCCGCGCTAGCGCCCGCGGCTCAGTATTTTGCCTACGCCAATTGCAAAGTGAGTGCCATTTGGCTAGCGCCTTGCCGCTCAAGACCCTAAATTGGGCTGGAATTCCGGTCGCCTAAGCAAACGGGCTGTCTGGCTCTTGGTTTGCCTCTTCAGACCTGTGGAAACTTGCCATTCGAGCTGCAAACGTGTGAAACAGACCAATCCACATGGCTAGCAGAAGTGGAGAAGCATAGCAAAACAATAAAAAGAATAAGTGCGTTGAGCGATCTGGCTTGTCCGGCCTTGTCGTTGCAGGTAGACCAAAAAAGTCATTGACCGTGTTGGAGATAGCCGGAACGCGGGCAGCAAACATGATCAATAACGAGAACATAGCGAATACAACCAATGAGAACATCAACATCCAGAGGCTAACGGTTGGGCGTACCGGCTCGGATTGCGCAAACGGACTTGATTCGCTGACTTTGCTGGACATGGCTTTCATCGCGATGCGATGTGTAATTACTTAGGAAACTCAACAGCTCGATGATTCTTAATTATAAGCAGAATACCTCAACTTGTTTAACCCGCGAAGCGGCGGGCGGGCACTTACGGCAAAACTCTCTAGCATATTCTCGGAGCTAGAGTTCAGTTTCCCCCACGTCAGTGGTCTCTGCTATTTTCTGTAGTCTCCGCTGTCGTCCGCGATCTCCGCTGTCGCTGCGATCGGTTAAACAGAATACAACACAGGCTAGTTCCGCATTTTCTATAGAATCCGATCGGGCGATCCGACTGCTGCAATATCTTGATACGGGGTCATGTCCAATCCGTCGATGAAACTGGTGAGGGACTTGCTTCGTTGCGGATGTTGCAGTTTCTTGACTGCTTTGCTTTCAATCTGGCGAACGCGTTCACGGGTCACTTGGAAAATCTTACCCACTTCTTCGAGCGTGTAAGCGTATCCGTCTGCCAAGCCGTATCGCAACTTGAGGATTTCTCGTTCGCGATAGTTCAATGTTTGCATGGCCTCATGGATTTGCTGTTTAAGTGTCGCTTGATTGGTTTCATACAACGGATCATCGTCGCGATAATCCTCCAGGAATTCGCCAAAGAAACTATCTTCGTGATCGCCAACCGGTTGATCGAGCGAAAGTGGCTGTCGTGCCATTTTCAAAACGACTCGTGCATCGTCGAGCGAAAGTCCGGCTCGCTCTGCAGTCTCCTCGACCGATGGCTCCCGCCCCAATTCTTGCGTCAGGTCTCGAGTTACTTGTCGAACTTTGCTCATTGTATCAATCATGTGCACTGGAACTCGAATGGTTCGGCTCTGGTCGGCAATGGCACGAGTGATGGCTTGACGAATCCACCATGTCGCATATGTCGAGAACTT
>JANLUJ010000716.1:0-7558 GCA_031363425.1 Pirellula sp. | reverse complement strand
GTCGATTGAATCGCATTCTATAGGCATTGCCGGTCCCAATGGCGAGGAACTGACATTCGATGCAATCTGTAGTCCGGGTGATGGATGTGAAAACGCGATAGTACTTTCGAGCGGAGTTCATGGTGTAGAAGGTTTCTTTGGTTCAGCGGTGCAGCTTGCATTGCTTAACGAATGGTCTTCACATTCGCTTCCAGAAATGAGGTATGTTTTTCTTCACGCAGTGAATCCGTATGGATTTGCATGGATTCGTCGCTTCGATGAAAACAACACCGATCTAAATCGAAACTTCCTTCTACGGAATGAGCAGTATGTGAATTCTCCTGTCGGATATTCGGAGCTTGACTCATTGTTAAACCCCAAACGGCCTCCTTCGCGCTGGGAGCCTTTTGTCTTAAAGGCCTTGTGGGAAATTTCAAGACATGGAATGCCCGCGCTAAAGCAAGCAATTGCGTCAGGCCAATACGAGTATCCGCAAGGACTATTCTTTGGTGGTTTCGTTCCGTCGAAAATGCAAAGGGTGTTAAGCGAGAGCCTTAAACGATTGTTGAATGGGATTCAACGAGTGGTTCACCTTGACTTCCATACCGGTCTTGGATCAATGGGTGCATTCAAATTACTGATTGACTATCCGCTGAGTGAGCGGCAACGTAACCAGCTGACCGATCTGTTCGGGCTGAACTCATATGAGGATTGCGGCAGTGCGGGAGTCTCATACGACGTCCGCGGCGGGTTTGGCCGTTGGTGTGTAAGCCAATCGTTCGTTCCGAACTATCTATTTGGCTGCGCAGAATACGGGACCTATAGTCCGATCAAAATTGTGGGTGGGCTTCGCGCCGAGAACCAATCACACCATTGGGGAGCACCATCTGCCGCTTCAACAAAGCGAGCAAAACGTCGCCTTAAGGAGTTGTTCTGCCCTTCGTCCTTGAGCTGGCGTTCACGAGTGATGGAACATAGCCTTCAGTTGGTTACGCAGGCTGCGCGCAATTTAGACAGGCCCACGCCAACCCCCTCTCACTCCAGTTAACGCCTATTGCAGTTAACTCCAAATACCAATGATAACAAAGCAATTCCATCACCTTTGAAAGTGGCGGAAGTACACAGGACCGTCAAAGCCATGTCACTACCTTTTGTACTCCGTAATCGAGGCAATGAGATTAAGCCGACTCCCGCGGTTTTCGGTAGTTCAACTACTTGCACAAGCTGTGATCAGCCTGTTTTTATTTCATCGCCTTCGAAGTTGAATCAAGATGAAGAGGAGAGCGTCTCGTTAGTTGTAATGGCAGATCCGTTTGCGCTGGCAGAAAACCAGTGGATGTATTAGTTTGATGGACGATACCAAATATGCTCTGAAGTAACTGAGTCCACGTTTCTTCCGACACGAATTACATTTTTGGAGGAAAGCATGCTGTCAGCTAGAGAACTTGCGATATCTGGATTAGGCGACGAACATCTAGACGGACGCCAGGGATTTAGCCGCAAACTGTCACTGAAGCCACCGATGTTCATGATGCCAGCTCGTTCACAAGCCTGAACCGTCTGGTATGGTTGCAGATCGATGCATACTAGCTTCGGGCTAGCTTCCTTACCTGCCAGCTTGCGCTGGTTGGCAACGAAGGCTTCCCGAGCCGTCATCACACCGGTCGAACCGTGCCGTCCTGTTCCGACCCCGCTCATGATTCCATCCAGTTTATTTGTGGTCTAGTCGTGCTTGTGTGTGCACTCGTACTTATTGTCATGCGTTTAGCGGATTGGGCCATATTCCATGAAAAACTGCAACTCGGTGTCGCGGCCGTTTTTCTGAGTTTGGGAACAGTGTTGATGGCTTTAAGCAACCGGCGAAAATCGCTTCCATAGTCAATCTAAACAGCACCGCTGTGAAAGTAGTCCGAAGCCAGCCAACGAAACTTCCACAGTTTGGCTCCAAACCGCCCGCAACCATGCAGCTACTCCCGAACACTGTGGACCTAGGTCAGCGTCAGCGGGCAACAATGTGGAAGTGGCCGAAGCGAGAGACAGCGCTTTCCACAGATTGGCTAGTATCGACTTGGGATACGGCGTTGGTTGCTTGCTGGGCGACTGGCACAATCGTGGATAATTCGAGGTAGAATTGATTTGCATTTCCATGTTCCTATTTTGGAGGCGAATCGATGTACGATCAAGCTCAATTCTTTGTAGGATGGGGGACCTTGTCCCTTATCAACGCTGGACTGGCCCAAGGTAAAAACCGAAGCGGTTTGCTTTGGTGGTTTGCATCTCTTTTCATTGGTCCACTGGCGACGTTCTTAATTGTCATCTTGGATAAAGTGCATCCTAGCCCGCAGTGAGATCGCAACTATTTTTTGGTGTGATGGTTAGCCGGGAGCAACTGCTTTCCACTGGGCGGCCCAAACACTGTGGACCTAGGTCAGCGTCAGCCTGCAACAATGTGGACGTGGACGAGGCAAGCGACAGTCGCTTTCCACAGCTTGGCTAGAAACTACTTCGGCTAGGGCGCTCTGCTTGATGTAGGATGGATGCATCGGATAGACTGAAGCCTGCAAGATCAGCGGTTTGACTTGCGATGGGTCAAGTGCTTGCACTTGCTGGATATAACCGTACCTCCGGACTTATTGATGCGTCGGTGATGGGACGATATGCAATAGATTGGATCCGATATGTCGGAAATTACAGAAAACTTAGACGTCGAGCCGGATGCCAATCTTGCGAGTCTTCCTGCCGTAGACTTCGGGCGTAAAAAGCGTCGCATACTTTTCATGCTGTTCGGCTACTCCGCACTATTCGGAGTACTAGTGGTTATTAGCCTCATTTTCAATCCGCAAGACAAACCATCACTAATGAACATAGTAATTAGTATTCCATGGATCGCTTTGATCCTCTGGTGGTGTCTTATCGATGCCGAACAGCATGACCATTGGATGGGTAAATTCATGAGAATCGGTTTGATTTTATTACCCATAGTTGCGTTCCCAATTTACATTTTTAAGACCCGCGGTATCGCTGGTTTTAAAACACTCTTACTTGCCGTTCTGTTTCTCTCTGCCATGGCAGTATGTACGGGTGTGACGGCATGGGTAGCAATGATTATTGCCATAATGAGTGGATTCATTTCCCCAAATGCCTTCGATTAAATGCTGTAGCCTTTCTAAAATCACATCGCAGCTGGTTCGGATACAGGCCTAAGCTTTCAAACGACATTCAATCACAGCCGTAGCCGGGAACCAGCCGCTTTCACAAGCTAGCCCAAACACTGTGGGCTATGGCGCTGGCTGCTTGCTGGAGGAGTGATACTTCGGATATATTGAAGGGGATGGTAGCGGTGAATTGTTCGGAATGCTGCAAGCAGGCATTCAGATCCTCCGCAATTGTTGCGGTAGATCACTTTTCGTTATTTTTTGATGCGACATAACGCGGAGGATTTCTTGAATAAACCATTCGCGTCGAGACGCGGCTTCCAGTTTACACTCGTTACGCTCTTCATCCTGACATTGTCAGTTGCTGGCACCTTGGCCGGTTACCGAATCGGTTTCCGCCAGGGATACGTTCGTGGCGAACTAAAGCGGAAATCGGAAATACCATTTTCAAAGGTCTTTGGAGTCGCCGACTTGGTCAAACAAAACAATGGTGATACTTCGGCGGCGATTCCGGGCGATTACCTAAGTCTTTTAGGAATCATTGAGCGCACGATTGCATGCGATACGTGGATGTCTGCAGGCTGGAACGGAACCTTAGTGGCGATGCCGAGCACTCAATCTTTAGTAGTGAGCCAGACCTCGGACGTTCACGAAAAAATAGAGAACCTTCTGACGCAATTAAGAGCGGCGACTGCGCTTGACCAGCAGAACCATGCAAATGAATAGAGTGACAAAACATACAACGGACTAAATCATTGAACTCGGAACAGTTGGCCATTCGTCATTTGATCAAGAGGACAGAATTACGTTGAAGGCCGACACTCGCGACGCAGGTCCACGTCGGATTTCCGAGAAGCGACGGTGGTGCTTTTCAATCATGCTGTCGGTATGGCTTTTGCTAATCTTTTGCACTTCCTGCACAGTAATTAGACCGCTTGAGTTCTTTGAGCTTATTCAGAACTTCACGGGTGCCGATCGCACTTCGATGGAACGCTTTGCAGTATTTTGGGGAATCACCTGGTTCGCGATTGTTAAGGGCTGGCACTTTACCGAATTTGCAATTCTGACATTTCTATGTGTCGGCGTCATCAAATGGTGTCGAGGCTTCATCGATTCGGGTTCTATCATTGGCGCGATGGTATTTTGTTTTGCTTTTGCCGCTTCAGACGAATTTCATCAATCGTTTGTTCCTGATAGATTTGGAACTGTTCAGGACGTTTTAATTGACAGTCTTGGAGTTTGTGCAGCAGGCACGGTAATGTTACTGCGGCTGAAAAGAAAAGATGCGCAGGAATCAACGATCGGAGATGTTCTTACAAGGTCCACCGACTAGATGAGCCGGACCGTTGATTCGATGGTCCGAAGCCAACAAGCCCCACGCACATGTGGACGCAGCCGTAGCCGGGATCCAGCCGCTTTCCACAAGCTAGCCCAAACACTGTGAAACGACGTCAGCTTCAGCGGGCAACAATGTGGACGTGGACGGAGCCAGCGAAAGCGTCCTTTCCACAGCTTGGCTTGAATCTACTTTGACTACGGCTACGGCGCTGGTTGCTTGCTGTAGGACGGATGCGTCGGAAGAGTCAACCATCAGCGATCAGCGTGCCAGCTTCCCATCCACACGCGGTCATACCCGAAGCCGGGATCCAGTCGCATGCACAACCTAGCCCAATCACTGTGGACTTTAACGCTGGATGCTTGCTGGAGGACTGATACTTCGGATAGACTGGATCGGATGTCGGCGGGGAAGCGTATCGATCGCTATTCGTTTACCATGGAAATGAGACTTCGAGCGTGAGACCTTACCTCCTTTTGATATTTTCTTGTTTGCAGCAGTATGTTGTTGCGCAAGGATTCGAAGAGACTTTTCGCTTTGAGGACCCAGAAAATTCCGCTGACATTCGGCATACGCGAGACGAGATTCTAAAGCACTCGGCAAGCACACAAAAATCTTGGGAAGGCGAGTACCGAGGAAACTATGGAGACGATTCTTTTGATTCCATCTTCGTTTCTGTCAAAGATGGATTTGCCATGTTGGAACACGGGAATACGGGAATACATGCGGGCAACTGTGGGGTGATCGAAGTGAAGAATTCCGAGATATCCGTCTTCCTTAGGTACAAAGAGCGACATCATTCGATTCGCTTTTCTAAGCAGTTGCTGATCGTTCCATGGGGCGATGCCTACTTTCTGGTTCCAAAAGGTCGTATTCATGGCTTTTGTCTCAGCGCCCGAGAGAGCAATCCCTTTTTGCTCTCAACGGCGTTTTGCCTCGAAAGAACGCGTCCAAAGAAACTTGAGGGGCTTCCTTCGATACCCGAAAAGTATAAAGTCTGCCTTTCGTCTGACGCGATAAAAACTCACATCATCAACGCCAAGAAAGCCAAGATTGAAAAGTTGCCCAGTGGTCTTCTGAAAATTACGCAGACCGTCTCTCTTGATTGCGGTGAACCGACAGGAGTTTACGTGGGGATGGAATTCGAATCCACGCGTCCTTATGCCGTACTGACGGTAACTAGTCTCGACAAATCGGAATGCATATGCGCCTTTGAAAGTATCGAGCACCCGCTCTCAGAGATAGCTGAAGGACTCGCAATTGGCATGGTGTTTGGAACGGCTCTCAACTAACGTCAGAACGAAACTGATTGCTAGTTGCCGGGGAGCAGCCTCTTCCATCGCCGCAAGAAAACGGCGGCAACATGGTTAGTGTCCGGTTCGTTGCACCACGACTGGTGGAGTTGCCGCGCCTTGAAATGCGGCGTCCGTTGGGCAAGACCGATCAGTTTGTAACTAAATCTGCCTACTACCTTTGGTTGTTCGGATTGACAGCAAAACTTCCCTATCGTAGCGAAGTAGTAAACGACCTTGAACCGCAATTGTTCCCGTGACACAGTACCGCAGAACAAAATGATCGGGATAGGTTCCGGATTTCGCCGGACGCCTCCGTCTAACTAGAGGCAGCCCTCAGCTTCCCATCCCCATTTGGCTATATCCGTAACCGGGATCAAATAGTTTCTTGACAACTGTGGGCTACGGCGCTGGCTGCTTGCTGGTGGACGGATGCGTAGGATACTTGGCAATCCTTAACTCTGGTTTAGAGTTCGCCCCATCGCTGTCAATAGACATTGAAGTGAATCGAGATAATGCGATAAAGCTGCTCGCCCCTTCTTTGTCAGGTGGTAAGTTGTCTTCGGACGACGGCCTACAAACGCTTTGTCTGCCTTGATGTATTCTGCTTCCTCAAGTTTCTGAAGTTGAAGACTCAAACTGCCGTCAGCAGCTTCTAGTCGTTTCTTCAACAGGGTAAAGTCCTGCGATCCATCGAGTTGAAGTACCGTCAGTATGCCCAATCGCAATGGTCCATGAACCGTTGTGTCGAGGCCATTGAAATCAATGGGCAGCATTTTGTGACAATGCCTCGCGCAATTGATACCTTTGGATCACAACAACTGCAAGATAGCCAACCGCCATGATGCTATGAGCGAGTGGAAAGCTGAAATGCGGATCGAAAATGGGAATTAGCAATCCAATTAGTATTAGCGAAATTGCGAGGCCGAAGCAGTAGTACCGTTCACGGGTCTTTAAGGCATTAAGCACCAAGATGAATATGAAGGTCAAGATGTAGGAAAGACTGGCGGCATAGAGGGCGACCGTCCGTGCGATCCCAATCGTAGGGCCGCAGAAAGCAACCAAGACATAGCCACACGCAGCACATATCACTGCGAAGTAAACGGTGATCGACAAAGTTACTTGCAGTTTAATTTCGTGACTGAGATCAGTGAAGCGTCGGGATTGGAAGAAAAGTCCAAACAGACACAGGACCATAAAGACAGCGAAAGGGACAACTTGGAGCCAACTACTGTCGAAACTAAGGCTAAGAAACGCAGCAATGAGTGCGGCGACGGATAGCAGTATGCTGAATACCAATATCCCGCTACCAAAATACAAGTGCAATCCCATTGCTCGCTGCATAATGGCAAGATCGCCCTGAATTCGTCCTAGTTGTCCATCCGATATGGATTGTTCGTTTGACATGATTTGCCCCTTTCTGTTACTTTGCAAATTGATCGCAATGCTCAAGGACTTTGTGTGCTCAATATATTTGAGTATAAGGGTTGCCGCAAAGTCGTCAAGAACCTTTTCCCAAACGGAACTAATTCGCCATCCGTCGCGTTGGCTGCCTAGCTGCGTCCTTGAGGTGGTGCCGTAATTCCGGGCGCGCCCAGAGCTTAGCATGAACGAGTTGGTTGTTCTCGAACTGAATCGGTGTTTGGTAACCGATGCCTGAGTGCTTTCGATCGCAGTTGTAGTAGGCGAAGTATTCGGCCAGTTCCTTCTCTGCGTCTTGCATGTTCTTATGGCCAGCAACCTAGCAACTACCGTAGCAATTGCTAATCTCATCCAATTGTGCAAGCGTCCGCTTC
>JANLUJ010000713.1:0-4722 GCA_031363425.1 Pirellula sp. | reverse complement strand
GAGGCTCCTGCCGAGCTTGGCATTGGTTCGGCAGGAGCCTCTCCCTCCCGGTATAAACAATGTTGCCGCTCGCCTTAGCACCCTGTCCGCCCGTTTTGTCACCACCTCTGCCACGGGCCGCTGCCCGCCCCGGGTACAACGTCACAGTTCTAAGAAGTCTATTGCACTTCGAAATTTATTACAATCGTTCGTTTCACTGCTCGGGCCAAAGGCTTGGCCGTCCTTCGAATGAAGACTTGCTTCTTCAAGCTACGTTTTTACTCTGGCAGGTTCCGCATATAAAAGCCAGTATGTCACAGGGATCACGAACAGGGTAAAAAGCGTCGATGCAATCAGCCCGAAAATCAGTGACCAGCCTAGGCCGGAAAAAATGGGATCAAGCGTAATTGGAATTGCGGACAACAACGCCGCTCCTGCAGTCAACAAGATGGGACGCAATCGCACGACGCGGCTTTCAAGGATAGCGTCAAACAGTGGCCTTCCTCGGGCTACCGATTGCTGCATGAAGTCGACCAGAATAATGGAATCACGCGTGACGATCCCCGACAACGCGATCATTCCAATCATGGCAGTGGCTGTAAAGTAGACGGGATCGGAATAACCTCCAACCGTTTGACTTGCCATCGCATTGAGCAAATAAAAGCCTGGCATCACCCCGAGTGCTGTCAGCGGAATCGCCAGCATCACGACGATGGGAACCAGAAACGAACCCATTTGCGCGACCAAGATGATGTAAATCATGAGCATGGCAGCAGCGAATGCCAGTCCTAGATCTCGAAATACATCTAACGTAATCTTCCATTCGCCTTCGCCTGCGAATGTAACTGACATCCCTGGTGCAACTCGCCATTCAATCCCGCTTCCATTCGACAAGAATGACCGATAGCCTAATGAACGCGGTTTGGAGTCCTCAACGTAGTCTTGGCCGTTTGGTAATTGGTCGCTCAAGATGTCGATGACACAGTCTGCCGGCGGGCGTCCCACGCATTCGGCGAAGACATACGCTAATCGCTTGAGATTCTTGTGATAGATCGTTTGGCTTACCGACTCGGTGTGCCAGTTTCCGATCTCCCTAAGTTGCACCAACTGGCCGCGAGCATTCTTGAAATTCAACTGCGACAGGTCTTCTTGACTCGAACGCAATTCTCGCGGCAGTCGAAAAGTCAACTTCAACGGATTACGCTCTCCATTGATTCGGAGCACATTTTCGCGGTCACCTGTCAATGCAATTTGAATTGTGTTGGCAATGTCGGCTACCGAGATACCTGACAATGCTGCTTTCTCTTGGTCGGGTTCGAAAACCAACCGTGGAACTGCAGCCTCCCGGATGTCATCGACTTCGGTTACACCCGGCTCTCGTCGCATACGGTCTGCCACGGTTGCGGCCGACTCTAGAACGTCTCGATAGTCGCTTTTGTCCGAGCCATAGACCTCCGCAACCAGTGACGCCAATACGGGTGGCCCTGGCGGCAACTCGACGATCTGAATCTTAGCATTCTCGGATTTGGCAAGGGTTTCAAGTTCATCGCGTAGTCGCAAGCCGATTCCATGACTTTGTTGGGCCCGATTCTTCTTGCCGACAAAATTGGCGCGTACTTCTGCTTGAAAGGGCCGGCTACGCAGGTAATAGTGCCGAACCATACCGTTGAAATCGATTGGTCCCGATGCACCAGCCGTGCTAACGTAATTGATCACCTCGGGTTGAGATGCCAGCACCGACTCGATGCGACGAACGACTGCATCGGTTCGTTCGAGCGTCGTTCCTTCCTCCATATCCAGCAAGAATAAGATCTCGTTCTTGTTGTCAAACGGCAGCATCTTCAATGGAACCATTCGCAGCGCACCCAAGCTCATTGCGGCCGCAGTCAGACCTCCCATAAAGACCAGAAAGAGAATTGCGCGTAATCGTGTCTTGAGGAGCGGCAACATCAATGGGCGAAAGAATCGATACAGCAATGATTGTTGAACGACAGCGGGATCATACGCTTCTTCATGCCCGGGCTCTGAGTCGTTTGTGTTTTCAGCGATCGCGGAAGCTTCCTCAGATTTGGGAATTAGATTCGTTCCCCAAGTCAGAATATGATACGACAACCAAGGAGTAATCGTAAACGCGACAAACATCGACATCACCATCGCTACGGGGACGTTCAATGCCATGGGTGACATGTAGGGGCCCATCATTCCTGTGATGAAGAACATGGGCAAAAAACTCACGATGACCGCGAGTGTTGCGCTAATCAGTGGAGGACGAATCTCGGCGACCGCATCGAGAACGATCCTACGAGTGGCTTTTTTGCGATGCTCAAAATGTCGAGCAATATTTTCAACGTCCACGATGGGGTCATCGACCAACAAACCAAGTGCCAGAATCAAGGCAAAAAGCGTGACTCGATTGATCGTGTAACCAAACAACAGGTTAACAGCTAATGTCAACCCGAACACAACGGGAACAGCAACGGAAACAATTAAAGCTTCACGCCAGCCCAGGCCAAAAGTCAAAAGCAAGATAACAATCACGATCGCTACACCGAGTGCTTCAATGAGTTCGTTCACCTTCTCGTTCGCTACGATGCCATTGTTTCGAGTGACGATCAGTTCAACGTCATCGGGTAAAATCTCGTCGCGTAGCCGCTTGGCTTCTTGAATCACAGCATCAGCTACCTGAACTGCATTGGCCCCCTTCTGTTTCGAAATCGCAATGGTCACAGCAGGAATCGATTCATCGACTGTTGAATGTCTTGGCGCCATATGCTCACCATGCTTAAGGCCAATCAGCCATCCCGGAGTCGACTCATGCTTGTCAAACGAGCTTGCAGATCCCCATCCGTGACGAACATAATCGGTAACTTCATCCGGACCATCCGAAACATTGGCAACATCCTTCAAAAAAACGGGTCGGTCATCGAATACCCCTACGACCAAGTTTCCAACATCTGCCGCTGATGTCAGATGAGGTTGTACGACAACTTGGAATTCCTTGTCCAAACGGCCAAACGTACTCGCGGGGCTCGCGACGTTTGACATGGCAACCGCATTTTTAATTTCTGAAATCCCCATCTTGTGCGCGAGCAGCCGATCTGGCTCAAGCTCAACCGAGATCGTGCGTACTTGGCCTCCAACCAGAAAAGCTCGGCTCACTTTCGGCACAACCGCGAGTCGCTCTACCAACTCTTCACTGATGCGGCGAAGGGCGAAACTGTTGCTATCCGCTCCTGTCACTGCGAACGTCACGACTGGTACGTCATCGATTTCGACTGGTTTCATCACCCATCCCGATACTCCGGGCGGAATAGCTTGGGCGTTTTCGTACAGTTTCTTGAAAAGCTTTACTAGACTTCGCTCCCTATCTTGCCCAACGTAAAATCGAACTGTGATAATCGCCGTGTCGTCGCGAGACATGCTGTAGACATACTCGACTCCGTCAATCTGGTAGAGCATTCGTTCAAGTGGCGACGCAACGAGCTGTTCGACTTCGGTTGCAGTATGACCCGGGAAACTTACATAAACGTCGGCAAGTGGCACAACAATCTGTGGGTCTTCCTCACGCGGAGTGATCCACAATGCGGCGAAGCCAACAATCAACGATAGGATGATCAGAATGATCGACAGGTGCGACTCGAGAAAGATTCGCACGATGTTGGTTAGGAGGTCGTTCGGTTCGTGCGTAGAATGTTTGTTCGAAGAAGTTTCAGTTGCCGGCTTCTTAGTCACTGCGAAACTCCCCTGATAACCGATGCTGGAATCAAGACTTGTTCTCCAGCTTTCAGTCCAGTTAGAATTTCCACCTGACCCTTGAATTCTCGGCCCACCTGCACAGAGCGCCGGGCAAGCCCTCCTTCGGTCTGCACATGGACAAATGTCAGTTGACCTACACGTTGAATTGTTTCGGCTGGAATCAATAGGAGTTGCTCATTTTCTAACGGAAGCATGATTCGGCCAAACATGCCGCTGTATACGCCCGGCGGGCAGGGTCCCGTTACTTTGACTTCAAACGAACGACTGGAAACATCCGCTTTTGGTACAACTTCACTTACCGTGGCGAGGCATTCGTAACCGAGTGATTCCATTCTCGCAGGCAATTGTTGACCAACTTGCAGTTTCATTGCGAGCGATTCACGAACGTTTGCAACGAGTTGCATGTGCGTAGGATCGTAAAGTGACACCAGGGTCTGGCCAGGGCTGACGGTGTCTCCTGGTTGAACTGCTTTGTCAACTATGATTCCTGAAAAAGGAGCGATCACAGTTGCGAAGTCGAGGTAGACCTTGGCCTCTTCCACGGCGCGATTTGCTCGATCCGCACTGGCCTGTGTGGTTTGAACACGGGTGGTCGCGGTATCGAATTCTGCTTGTGAAATCGAGTTGCTTGTAATGAGCTGCCTAGCTCGGGCGACTTCGCTCTTTGCCAATTGTAGTTCAGCAATCATCGAATCGCGATTTGCTTCTGCTTGCTGCACTCTTGAACGCTGCTCGTCGTCGGAGAGCTTTACAAGGACGTCACCTGCAGTAACCTTTTTTCCAGCGGTAACATTAACTTCCAAAACACGAGCGAGAATCTTCGATGCAACGTTGGCTTCATGAACTGGCTTAATTGCGCCAATGGCCGATTCATATCGCGGCTGCGTTATCTCCGTAACCACAGCATACTTCGCTCCGACTGGCGACTGGCGAAGACGAGTGCTCGGTGTCGCATCGACCTTGGTGTGGAAATAACCAGCGAAGACC
>JANLUJ010001277.1:0-7926 GCA_031363425.1 Pirellula sp. | reverse complement strand
CGAAGATTTTCTTTCGAGTTAACGATCAAAAAATGCACGCGCGTTGCGGTTGGATCGACCGCGAGTTTTCCGATCTAGCTGAGACGTTGGCACACAACCCAGGCAGCATCCTAAATCTCTATGAAGTGTTGGAAAGCCAGTTTCTACAAGGCAGAGCAGACGATGTGCTGAAGTCCTCCTTCCAATCGCTTCGATCGGATTTGCACGGTCAGCCCGATGCACCGGAACGCACTTTGGAACAGGTGTCGCATGTTTGCTTGGAATTGGCAACCCGCTATCGAATGATCGGCTACGAAGCTTGGTTCGCGGATCTTTTGGATCACAGCGAATCCGCCATAGCGGACGCAGCGGCGGTTGGACTAGCTCGGTGTCGAACCGACACCTCGCTTTCGCTCATTGCCGATCGTTTTGCCGACTATTCTAAGCCCGGTCAGTTGCGGTCCATCGACGTATTGCGGCGTGGTAGGATGCCAAAGACGTCGGAACTACTTCGTTTCTTGCGAGCGCATGGTCATGGAACTCAAGTTCAAAACGCGTTGCGCGCGGCTGAAGTTCTGCAGTTTGACTTTTCTTGCTTGGAGGATTGGCTGGAGGCGTTGGTCGTTGTCGATGAATCGAGTTTTGAAAGACTCAGGGGATCGCTATGTATCGTTGAGCCTCTCACAGATTCATTGCCCCAAGCCGACAAGGCGCGAACATTGAACCTCTTGCGAAGCCGTTTTAAGGATTAGCGGAGTTGGTGACAGAGTGGCACGGCGGTCTCCGCCGTGATTTCTCGGTCGGGACGACCGAGCCACGTTCGATGACCAGAAAAAGGCGAGCGGCAGGCTGAAAAGTACCAGTAGCACGACGCGCGAGCTAGAGAATTGGAAGCTGGAATCACTAGCTTGCGCGTCGTGCTAGGTGCTTTGGCACTTTCATTGACTATAGTTTCATTGACTATAGAAATTACTAGCTACATTGAAACGAATCATGACACATTGCTTACTAGCGATCGAATCGACCTGCGATGAAACGGCAGCTGCCATTATCACGGAGGATGGCAGAATCCTGGGCGAGTGCATCGCGACTCAAACGGAACTGCACGAGCAGTTTCAAGGTGTCGTTCCGGAGATCGCGGCTCGCGCTCACTTGGATCGAATCCTGCCAGTCATCGATACAGCCATGCGGCAATCGAACACGACTGCTGAGGACTTGGTAGCCATCGCTGTGGCGACGCATCCTGGACTGCCAGGTTCCCTTCTCGTTGGTTTGTCTGCTGCCAAGGGCCTGGCGCTGGCATGGAGCAAACCTATCGTTGGAATCAATCACGTTCAAGCTCACATATACGCATGTGGAATGGGAAAGCCGGAAAGCATCTTTCCATGCGTCGGATTTGTCGTAAGCGGTGGCCATACCAGTTTGTACCATTGCATAGCGCCTACGGATTGGATCTATATTGCGGGAACGATCGACGATGCGGCCGGCGAAGCCTTTGACAAAGTAGCCGTCATGTTGGGCTTGCCATTTCCAGGAGGGCCAGCACTTTCCAAATTGGCCGAACAAGGGGACCCGAAATCGATTCCATTTCCGCGGCCCATGCTCGATGACAAGACCCGATTGGATTTCAGTTTCTCGGGTTTGAAAACGGCTGTCAGGTATCGCATTGCCGGAACTGGGAAGCAGAGCTGGAATGCGTTGGCATTGGCACCCCAAAAGAGAGCCGACATCGCGGCTTCGTTTCAACAGGCGATCATCGATTGTTTGATTGGAAAGAGCATGCAGGCAGTGAAAAAATATGGAGTCAAACGACTTTGCGTAGGTGGAGGTGTCGCGGCCAACCGCGAGTTTCGGAGCCAGTTAGCGCACAAATGCGATAACATGAAAATTGAATTGCATATCGCTGCACTCGAGCTCTGTACCGACAATGCTGTGATGGGTGCACTGGCTTGGGAGAAAATCAAGTTAGGGCAATTCGATACGCTTGAGCTCGACGCCAAGCCAGGTTTGCTACGCCGTTGTTAGGAATGCAGCCTACAACCATGCCAAACGCTGCCTGTTTCCGAAGTTCTGCAGTTGTGTCGTATTCTTTGTTGGTATGTGATACGATAGGTATGTAGTGCGTCAAAGCAACTTCTGGAGAAAACGACGTTTTCGCTGATGCGAAACTGCATTCAGGCAATCGAGGCTACATCGTGAATCGAGTTGGACTACTCGCCATACTAATCATCGCAATCGCGATGATCGCTGGCGCATTATTTTTCACCAATGACTTGCCACGATCCATTCGAAGGACGCCTTCGACCCCACAGAATGGAAATGACGATCGGCAGGTAGCAGACAGCGTTCTCATGGAAGCGGCACTTCCGCATCGTGTCACCTTCGGCGGATTTACTGGATCCACGGCATGCCGCGACTGCCATCGAGAGCAATACGATAGTTGGCATGGTTCGTTTCATCGCACGATGACTCAAGTCGCAACGCCGGAAACGGTGTTGGCGCCATTTGATCGAGTCCGATTGTCATCACGCGGACGTGACTACCTATTCACGCGAGAGGGGGATCAGTTTTTTTGCACGATGGTTGATCCAGATTGGGAGGCAGGTGCACTTGCAAATGGGGTTGATATTGATAGGGCTCGACCGCCAGCCGTCAAGCTGCGAGTGGTGATGACTACAGGTTCGCATCATATGCAAGGCTATTGGGTATCTAGTGATGTCAAGAACATGCTGCGTCAAATACCGTGGGTGTATTTGGTTGCAGATCGGCGCTGGGTGCCAAGGGAAGATATCTTTCTCGCGCCGCCCGAAGCTGGACGCCACTTCGCGGTTTGGAATGACAACTGCATCGTTTGCCATGCGGTGGCCGGAGCACCCAAATTTGATTTAGTGAAGATTAAAGTTTCTACGGAGGTAGCCGAACTTGGGATCGCATGCGAAGCTTGTCATGGCCCAGGCCAAAAACACCTAGACTTTCATACTCCCGGCATCGAGCGATTGTCCAGCAAAGATCCAGTGGTAAACCCGGCCAAGAGTGATCCTCGGGTGTCGGCTGAGATTTGCGGGCAATGCCATGCTTACTTCAAGCCGCCCGACATGGAGACTTTTAGCAAGACGGGCTATGCATATCGGGCCGGCGGCGACCTGAGTAAGACACACCACATGATCTCGCAAGCCGAACTCCAGTCTCGGCCGGACGAAGGGGAGCGTCCATTTTGGAGCGATGGAACTTGCCGCGTGTCGGGACGAGAATACACATCGCTTGTCGATTCAGCATGCTACCTGCGTGGCAATTTAAGTTGTATTTCCTGTCACTCATTGCACTCCAGTATGCCCGATGATCAACTAGCAAAGGGTATGGAAAACAATCAGGCTTGCATTCAATGCCACACCAATTACGAGAATCGAATCGAGGCGCATACTCATCACGCCTCCAATTCCAGCGGCAGCCTTTGCTATAACTGCCACATGCCACACACTACCTTCGGACTATTGAAAGGCATTCGCAGCCACCGTATCCAAGTTCCGAGGGCCATGGGCGCTGACAAGTCCGACCACCCAAATGCTTGCAACCTTTGTCATCTTGATCGCACGCTTGATTGGTCAGCAGAGAAACTGTTTGATTGGTATGGTCAACCGAAACCGATCTTGACCCAAGATGAACGCGAGGTAGCTGCCTCATTGATTTGGTTGTTGCGTGGAGATGCCGTTCAGCGGGCCGTTGCGGCGTGGCACATGAGCTGGCCACCTGCACTTGAGCCGTCGGGCGAGGACTGGCAGATGCCGTTTTTGGCTCAACTGCTGACGGACGACTATGCGGTCGTACGTTATGTGGCAGCTACCGCGATGAAGCGATTTCCGACCTGGAATCAAGAAGCGTATTACTATGTCGGTCCACCCTCGAGCCGGGAATCCGTGAAGAAGGGGGTTATCGCTGCCTGGACATCGACCGCATCGCCGCTTCCTGCCGATAGAGCTGGTCCAATTCTGTTGGAAGCCAAGGATGGGAGCTTGCGACTCCAAAAACTGATGGAACTTCTAAAGCAACAGGACAAGCGACCGACCTATCTCCCTGAGTAACCGGTCGTCGGCAACCAGTGAATCACTTTTGACTTCAGCGATCAAAGGCATGTATGCAAGACTTGGAACTCGCTCTATATTTCATTGTGATATTCGGTACAACCGTATGGCTGTGGGCCATAGCAAGGGAACATAGGAAATGGAAGCTTCTGGTATTGCTTCTGCCGGTTGCCGGCCTCATTGGCTCATTTTTTTGGTTTCCCCCGGATGTCGAACTCCAGATGCTCAAGCAAGAGGTGCCCGCAGTTGGACGCCCGGAATTTGCAAGCTCGGACGCTTGCCGACAATGCCATATTAGTCATTATGAAAGCTGGCACCTTTCGTATCACCGCACGATGACCCAACTTGCGACGGACGAATCTGTCCGAGCGCCCTTCGATGGACGATTGCTCGAATCGAATGGGTCGTCGTGCAAAGTCGATCGCAATGGCGAGTGGTATTTTGTCCAAATGAAGGACCCTGAGGGAAATTTACAGGAGACCAGTGCGGAATCGCAACAAGTGAATTTGCCCATCGTGATGACGACTGGCTCGCATCATCTTCAGGCCTACTGGGTGCCCAGTGAGCATGGCAACAAAGTCCGACTATTTCCTTGGGTGTATCATATTGATTCCGATCGTTGGATTCCAAACGGCGATTCTTTTCTATTGCCCCCTGAATTCAGTCGTCTCCCACCTGACTCGAAACAATACGGGCAAGTGTGGAACAACAACTGTATTGTTTGCCATAGCGTGGCCGGTGACGTTGGTTACGAATCGGGAAATTGGCAAAGCCGCGTGGCGGAACTTGGTATTTCGTGTGAGGCATGCCATGGTCCCGGCGCAGCACACGTAGCGCACCATCAAAATCCATTGACGCGATATGCACAGCATTTGAGCGGTCGCGCCGATCCGACTATCGTCAATCCTGCGAGGCTATCGGCTCACAAGTCATCCGAGATATGTGGACAATGCCATGTCGCGTTCGACGAGCAAGCACCGACTCAATACAACAAGTATCGAGCGGGTGGCGACTATCAAAGCGCATTCAAGTTGGCCGACAGCCACAATCCAGAAGACATGCGTTTCTGGCCGGATGGCACCATGCGCGTTGGTGGTCGGGAATTCTCTGGCATGCTGGAATCTGCATGCTACCTAAAGGGCGAAATGTCCTGCTTGTCCTGTCATTCGATGCATTCGAGCGACCCAAACAAGCAGATGCGTACGGACTTGCGAAATGATCAAACCTGTCTGCAGTGCCATAAGAAGTTGGCCGACGATATTTCTCAGCACACTCATCATGCCGTCGATTCTGATGGAAGCCGTTGCTACAATTGCCACATGCCGTACACAAGTTACGCGATCTTCACAGCGATACGTAGTCACCGAGTCGACTCGCCTAGCGTTGCATCGAGCGTGGCGACGGGCAAACCTGTTGCGTGCAACCAATGCCATGTCGACCAGTCTCTTGGCTGGACGGCCGACTATATGGAGAAGTGGTACGGTACGCCGCGCCCTGAGTTAGACGTTGATCAATGCGACGTGGCTGCTTCAGTACTTTGGATGCTTCGAGGCGACGCCGTACAGAGGTCTTTAGCGGCTTGGTCCATGGGTTGGGAACCAGCCAGGATCGCTGCGGGGGAGGGATGGCAAGTTCCATTCTTGGCCCAATTGCTCGACGATCCCTACTCCGTCACACGCCAAATTGCTCAACAGTCGTTGGAGAATCTCGGAATGAAATTAAAGGAATATGAATCTCTCATTTCGCCAGGCGAACGAGCCGCCATTGCGCCATCACTTCAAAAGGGGACGTTTCCTGCTCATTCAAAAGCACGTGGGCTAAAATCATTTTTTGATGCTGAACATGGTATAGACACGAAGATGATTGAAAAATTCTTGAAGCAGCGAGACGACCGACCGATAACACTTTACGAATAGTATCCAAACTCTCCGCCAATCAACGGGAACGAACATGACACTGACCAAATCGAACCCAACAGTCTTGGATGACGGCGCGCGGCTGGTTAGTAGGCACCTCCGTTTCGGATGGTGGTCATTAGCGGTTTTTGTTGGACTAGGAATAACGCTTGAAACGCTGCACGGCTTCAAAGTAGTTTGGTACCTTGGCGTGGGCGCCGAAACGCGAAGGCTCATGTGGACTTTGGCACATAGTCACGGGACTCTGTTGTCAGTCCTGCAAATTGTCTTCGCGCTGACGGTACCTCGGCTTTCGGCCCAGACCCGCAGTCTGCAGGCTTGCGCGTCTTTGTGTTTTTTTGGAGCCAGTGTGCTTATGCCCTGCGGTTTCTTTTTGGGAGGCATGTTTTGTTATTCAGGAGATCCTGGTATCGGAGTATTACTGGTTCCTCCGGGAGGGCTTCTTTTGCTAGTTGGAGTTACTCTGTCCGCATGGTGTGTACAATCCGACTTAAAATGAGGCGTAGGTGTGTTTGCATGCCTTTTATGGTAGACTAGGCGCGTTGAAACTTCTTGCTAAACCCAAAGCGGTTTCCTGCCTCACCTCATTTCGACCCCGCCGAATTTTCTGACCCTCGCCATTTCGTTTTAATGGAGCCTATCATGTTCTTCTCGAAGACCAATACAGTGGCTGAAGGTAGCAGCCCAGCCCCACTCCCAACTCAGAGTGTTCCCAGTTCCCGCAGCCGTTGGATAGTAGCCATTCTGGCGACCGGGATCATAGCATGGTTTGGATTTTCGTTTCCCCCGAAAGTTTGGCGAGTTCCCGATGAGCTCTTGCACATCGGTGCCCTAAGCCCAAAGGCGGATCAAGACAAACTGGCCGCGGTCAACAACGCAAATTTGTGGAAGAATACTCTTCTGAAATTCGGCATTGCCGGATCAGCCCTTGGGCTCATCGGTTTTTTTTTGCTCGGCGAAGCTCGCAATGGATTCGGAGCAGCTATCACTTCTTTTATTTGTGGAGTGGTTGCAGGCTTGGCTGCAGGAACCATTGGACTGTTGGTTAGGCGATATCTAAACCTCGATCACCCCATCCCCTTGATCTCTGAGCAGTCGAGGCCACTTTTTTGCGATACGGTCGTATTTGCCATCTTGAGTGTTCTGCTTTTGATACCAATTTCGGTTCAACTTCGATTTCAAGCAGATAACTCGGATCGAAGCAAAGCGTTTTCGCTACCCGTCGTGGGATTGGTGACCGGCGTACTGGTACCAGTCATCAGCGCGATCAGCGCGATCATTTTGCATGGTTACACCAACACCAGCCAGTTCCCTCCAGCGCCAGCGGATTTGACAGCGATTTGGTTCGCAGTCTTGACAGCTCTAACATTGAAATTGGTAGTTTTCATGGCGAAGAAACCAGGAATGAATCCCTACGCGACGGCTAGTTAGGCGAGCGGCAGGCTGAAACCTACCAGTTGAGCCTGAGGCGCTAGCCGATCAATGCTCAAGAAATCGGCTAGCGCCTCAGGCTCAAATTAACAAATACGGTACTTTACAAACGGCCGATCGCCTTAGGAGCTGGTTATGGAAGAGTTTTTGCGATTGGCTTTTCTAATAGCCTGTTTATTTGCTTACTTAGGCTGCCGCGATAACAAACAGCCAAATGATCAGTTAGCCGCGGCGGCCAAAGCGAAAATTTCCGAGATAGTTTCCAATCCGCCTACAAAGGTTGATGCCCCATCCGCGGAACCGAACAATGGCATCCACGCCATCGACCAAGTTCCGCAAGGCAAACAATTCCGACTTGCCTCTTCGGCAGTGGATCGCGGTGACTTCGCAGAGGCGGAACGCATTGGTTCCAAGCTCTCTACGGATTCGCAGTACAACGTATTGTCTACGGCTATTCGCGGTCTAATCCTGGCGAAACAAGGGAAATTTGATGAAGCCATACGCATCGCCGAAGAAATCTC
>JANLUJ010001268.1:0-2185 GCA_031363425.1 Pirellula sp. | reverse complement strand
ACATGCGATTCCCTGAAGGCATGAAAGGGGTAACACCCATTCTTTCGGCAGTTCCGCCAGCCAGCACCATGGACCGAACGGATGGTCCACATAGCGGCAACCCCGCGGTCCGCAAAGAAGTCGCGCGCGGTGATCTGCAACACGTCGCTTGGGCGACCGAACGTCCCGATGGCGGGCGCTCGTTCGGTTTCACCGGCGGCCACTTCCATTGGAACTGGGGACGAACCGAACCGACGAAACTCGTTGCGAACGCAATCCTTTGGGCCGCGCACATACCAGTTCCCGAAGCTGGCGCCAATGTCGAACCTAAGTCTGTCGAGCAGCTCAAAGAGAATCAAGACGAACCTGTGCCTGCCAAGTTCAAAGCCGAGGAGATTGCGAAGTCGTTTCAGTTGATTGCAGCGAACGCCAAAACTCAGCCTGAGGATAGGCTGAGCTACGTGAACGAAGCTAAGCCAGGGCAGGGCAAGTTGCTTTTCTCCTCGCAAACCGTCAATGACAAAACGTCACGTCACCAAATCGATGTCGATATCGATATCACCGGTGTCAAGAAACTTTACTTGGTCGTTACCGGTGGAGCGGATGGAATCGGGTTTGATTGGGCCGATTGGGTTGAACCGAAACTCGTTGGCAAACAAGGCACCAAGTCCCTCCTCGATCTAGATTGGTACGAAGCCTCCAGCGACTATGGCCATCCCGCTAAGAACGCAAACGTCGAAGGTGGTCCATTGCAAGTGCGAGCAACGCAGGTCAAAGGGATCGGTACTCATGCGAATAGCGTTATCGGTTTCAATATTCCCGCTGGCTTCGAACGATTCCAAACAGGTTGCGCACTCGATAACGGTGGCGTTTCTCGTTCACGTGAATCGACTTCAGTCCGATTTCACATCGCCGCTGAAAACGTTCCTGAAGGACTTAGTAATTGGGGCGGAGGATCAGGCGAAAACGGATCGGGCGATGAACACAGCAGCAATAAAGCCGTTGCCGGACTCGTCGTTGCAAATGGACTTGAGGCTTCTCTTGCGGCTTCCGAACCGATGCTCAAGAGCTTGACCAATATCGATATCGACCACCGAGGTCGCATCTGGGCCTGCGAAGTAGTCAACTACCGCAAACACAAAGATGATCGCAAGGAAGGGGATCGAATTCTCATACTCGAGGACTCCAACCAAGACGGTATCATCGATAGCTCTAAGGTCTTCTATCAAGGTCGCGATATCGACTCAGCGCTCGGTCTGTGCGTATTAGGCAATCGCGTCATCGTCAGTGCAGCTCCATATGTATGGGAGTTTATCGATGAGAATGGCGACGATGTGCCCGACTCCAAAAAAGCGATCCTTACTAAGACTGGTGACCCTCAGCACGATCACTCTGTCCATTCCTTTTTGTTTGGACCGGATGGCAAAATGTACTTCAACTATGGGAACACCGGTCATCGGCTTTGCGATACCAATGGTACGCCAATCAAGGATCGATGGGGCCGAGAGATCAATGACTCCGGTAAACCCTATCGACAAGGAATGGTCTTTCGATGCAACGAGGACCTCAGCGACATGGAAGTGCTCGGTCACAACTTCCGAAACAACTACGAAGTGTCCATTGACTCGTTCGGCACGCTTTGGCAATCCGACAATGACGATGACGGCAACCGGGCCACGCGCATCAACTTCGTCATGGAGTTTGGCAACTACGGATACACGGACGAAGCGAACGGTGCCGGCTGGCAAGTCGAACGGACCAACTGGGAAGCTGAGATCCCTCGACGGCACTGGCACCTCAATGATCCAGGCGTGGTTCCCAACGTCTTGCTCACCGGCGCGGGGTCACCAACCGGCATTACGGTTTACGAAGGAAACTTGCTCCCAGAAAAATTTCGCAATCAAGTTATTCACTGTGACGCAGGGCCGAATGTGGTTCGATCGTATATCGCCAAGCCAGATGGAGCTGGCTACTCGGCGACTATCGAAGACATCGCGGTCGGTGAGTACGACAAATGGTTCCGACCTGCTGACGTTTGCGTTGCACCAGACGGCTCCTTGTTCGTTTCCGACTGGTACGATCCAGGTGTTGGTGGTCATAACATGGTCGATATGGAACGCGGTCGATTGTTTCGCATCGCACCTCCAGGCGCCAAGTACGTCGTTCCCAAATTTGACTTGACCACAGCCGCCGGCGCCGTCGAGGC
>JANLUJ010001259.1:0-1709 GCA_031363425.1 Pirellula sp. | reverse complement strand
CTAAATCTTTTTCAATATTCCTACAGCTCGGTCACACTGATAATGCCAGGGATTATCCTCGCGCCTCAAGTCCTGTCCGGCGACATCGAGGTAGGCAGAGTGGTGCAAGCCGCTGGGGCTTTTGCGGCCATCTTCACTGCGTTGACCGTCATCGTAAACAACTTCGACACGTTGAGTCGATTCGCGGCGGGCATTTCTCGTTTAGACAAGTTCGCAAAGTCGCTAGATAACTCTGCCAAGGTTTGTTCCAGTGATCGCGAGGTGATTAAGACCATTGAGGAAGAGCGATTCGCAATCGAAGGCCTGTCGTTGAAAACGCCGGATTATAAACGAACACTGATTGTCGACCTATCTCTTGAGATCAAGCCTAAAGAGGGTGTACTTATTATTGGAGCGAGCGGCGGCGGTAAAAGCTCGCTACTAAGAGCTGTGGCAGGATTATGGGACGCCGGAACTGGACTGATTGTTCGACCGCCCTTAAAGGAAATGTTCTTCCTGCCGCAGCGTCCGTACATGATTATTGGATCGTTGCGTGGACAGTTGTTGTATCCTAGAGATAACAAGGATGTCGCAGATGGAGAACTGCTTGAGGTGCTTAAGACGGTCAATCTAGAGGATTTAGCCGATCGATTTGGCGGATTGGAAATAGAGGCCGACTGGGGAAAGATCCTTTCACTTGGTGAACAGCAACGAGTGGCATTTGCACGCGTGCTACTGGCAAAACCCCGCTTTGTGATTCTGGACGAAGCTACTAGCGCATTGGATTCGAAAAACGAAGAGATGCTATATCTGAAACTGATGAATTCCGGCGCAACCCTAATAAGCGTTAGCCATCGCCTCAATATTCTCAAATATCACACCCATGTCTTGGAGCTTAGCGGCGACGGTAATTGGCACTTGTCGCTATCCAAGGATATGGAAATCACTCGCTGAGCCAATCAACCCAAGATCAGCTCTAGATTGATGTCTTTCATCTTGTGCCTATCGGTATCGATACCGTCGCATTGGATAGCTTCGGATCGGCGCAGCATAGTACCGGGGAGCACCGTACGTGAAGCCAGCGTTCGGATAATTATTGTATCCATAGCCGTTGTTGTAGTATCCGCCATTGGAATAGTTTCCGTACTGGTTACCATAATTCCCGTAATAAGGATTGGCATAACCATATCCATTTCCATATCCACCATAAAGTCCGTTGCTATAGCCCATATTGCCTATGCGTACTCCGGTTCCGTAGCCGCCTACCTGAACTTGAACTCCTCCGAACTGGGCTTGCGCCGAGCTGCAAGAGAGAACAATGGCCGCGATGAGCGCCGCCGAAATGGACAGTCTTTGAATCATAATAAATTCCTCTGCGTTGTGAAAAAACGAAAAAAGCCGACGGAATGGAACGCAACCGTTTTCCATTTCGTCGGCCCACTTTGCACTGCGCTTCCAAACACACATTTGGCAGCGCTTCATCAAGTTTTCCGAAATCGATCCATTGTAACTAGTTCCACTTATTGGAATTAGCGTTGCACTGGGGACTACTCGTTCCCAGGCTCTGCCTGGGAACGCACTGCCGTGGAGGCTCTTGCCTCCTGAGTTCACAAACTAAGGAGGCATTTCGGCGAGGCGGAGCCTCGCTTGCATTGAGTTACCAGGCAGAGCCTGGTAACTAGATTGCACAGTAACTAGATTGCACAGTGCGACAACACTTGCAATCCATG
>JANLUJ010000697.1:0-1924 GCA_031363425.1 Pirellula sp. | reverse complement strand
CTCGCCACTTCAATTCGCTGATCGAGCAGCAGACTGAAATCTACCACCAGAATGTTCCCCTGTGCAACGCTGTGAAGTACTTTTTGCAGGGGAATTCCTCATTCAGTGCATTCGCCTAGGTTAGCCAGAAAACCTGTAGCGTTGGACTGGAAGCGGAGGCGGGTGTTCGCGTGGCACACGCCTCTAGCCAATAAGCGTTGGCTTCAACGAGACGAGCTCGTTGGGGGCCTGCAAAAACTCGTTGGGGGCCAGCAAAAACAGAAATACGCAAGCGGTACAATCTCCTTGACCGGTGGATCGTTCGGGCTTTTTGGCTACCTATAGAGTTAGCCAGCGGCTCACTAATGCTCTTCGTCTCGGAAAGTCGAAGCTACGTGGAAGTAGCTACGTGGACGAAGTTACGTGCTTCTATCTTTCGGACATTATTTCGTACATTTGTTGAGTTACGGTCGGCAAAAAAATTACACCCGAATAGTGATTGGCCTCCATCTCCAGATGATGCGAAGTATCCAAGTGCGCCGCCTCCGCGAATAGCTTTGAATTTCTGGGTGGGACAACGTCATCGTACATCGCAGAGAAAAGCCATGTTCGCGATGGATTGATGCGGTGAGCTATTCGCAGGGGCTCAATGCTATTCAGCATGATTCGGACTTCGCTTTCCGACATGCCAGTCTTCATCAATTCCTCGCGAACTTGAGCGGACTCCTTTTTGCCCTCCATCAACACGCTGTAGAGATCCCCCCCTGCCAGAAAGACGATGACGCGGTGATACGCTTGATCCAAACCGGCAGTGGTGGAGGTCACAAAGCCACCGAGGCTGGTTCCCTGCAAAGAAATTCTGGTTATGTCCACCATCGGCATGGTTGACACAGCATCTTTGGCTCGGCGGGCGTCGGCAATTCCCTGCTGAAGAGCCCCAACCAAGTTGATGTTCTTCGGGCGTCCTCCAGGTCCGCGGCGCACTCCGTAGTAAGGCAACTGCATCATGAAGGTGTGGATACCCTTGGCCCGCAACGCTTTGGCAATGATCCTCCCGACGGTCATGCCGCTCCCCGACTCATGGACAATGACTGCGGCAGGCGCGGCAATCGGCTGCCCGGACCTGTCTTTAACCTGATACCATTCCATGGCAACCTCGTCGTTCACGGCATTGCCGCTCGGTTTAGAACTAGGAAAACGAACTAACCAATCCCCGCAGCCCTTTTGAGCAGCTTGCAAGTGGACTTGAAAATTCTCTGGTTGCCATTTGAGTCCGTCCAAGCAGAGCTTCGCGTCAGCGTTCTGCTCCATACCAACATCCAGTGAATCAATTGCCAGAAACCTGGAATCGGACGACAACACGATTCTCTCAGCCTTGCCCAATGGCCTTGGCATCTGTTTTAGTAAGTCCTGTAGATCCAGTTTGACGTAAGGGCGATCTGCGGCAGGATGTTTGTGATCGGCGTTCGCAATGAATAGTACACCATCTTCCGGGACAAATAAAACATTGTGCAAATTCGAAGCCATCGCCACGGGGCGAGACATAAGCGACTGCGCCGAAACAGAATTGAAAGTTCCATATCCGTTTTGGATGCGTTTGCGCAACTCTCTTAATCGCGAGCCCTCCGACATCACAACAGCGTCTTGGATTCCATCGCCGAGCAACGGATGGGCTTCGCCCGGTTCCACAAACTGCAGTGATTTGGGGGACGCCGCAACACCAACTGCCGTTCGTTCTTCGCCGTCGGCGAACACATAATAGTATTCGCAAGTCCGAGGATTGTTTTGCCATAACTGTTTGACTTGATCTAGTGAAGAGCACTCCTCCAGTCCACGCCGCATCAAGGTGGCCATCGGAACACCATCCCATTGTCCTTCACCTCTTCCCCCCATCTCACCAAGCGAGATCTTTTCTGCGTTCATTCCGCTGACGCTACCCACAAAG
>JANLUJ010001231.1:0-3544 GCA_031363425.1 Pirellula sp. | reverse complement strand
TGGGCATATGTGTCCCAACTACAGTATTCCAAAAGTGCCTGACGCAAGAGTTCGGGATACCGACAACGCTCATGACTTCCTAGAAGAGTACGATAAGTTCACCGAGTCGGAAACGATGCCTCGGTTTATCATGATGAGTCTAGGCGAGGACCATACGACTGGTACGCGCCCAGGTGGATTCACACCCCAAGCGTGCGTTGCCAGCAATGATTTGGCTCTTGGGCAGATCGTTGAACATGTTAGCAAGGGCCCTCTCTGGAAAGAGACCGCGATCTTTGTGATCGAGGATGATGCACAGAATGGCCCGGATCACGTCGACGCCCACCGAACCGTTGGGCTGGTGATCAGCCCCTATACCAAGCGTCAATTCTTGGATAGCACACAGTACTCGACGGTTAGCATGATTCGCACGATGGAGCTCGTCCTGGGACTGCCACCGTTGAGCCAATACGACGCTGCGGCTCGGCCGATGTTCAATAGCTTTACAGACAAGGCCGATTTAACACCGTACAAGTTGACTCCAGCCGAGATTGATCTCACCGCAGTCAATGACAAGCTTGCATACGGTGCAAGCCGATCGATGGAAATGGATTTTACGGAGTATGACCGGATCGATGACTTCGAGTTGAACGAGATACTATGGCGATCGATCATGGGTGAGGACGCGCCTTTGCCGCCAGCAGTAAGACGGGCGATAGCGTTTCACTCCTCGACAGCACCTTCGATAAAGTCCATTTTCACAGCGCCCTAAAGGATTTTCCGTCGATGAAAACAGAATCCAGTCGAAGAGATTTATTCCTCCCGCGCCGAAAGTTTGTAAACATCCTTAGCGCAGGATCGTTGATAGGACTGGTGGCACCACCAACAGGCTTGTGGTCGCCGCCAACCGAGTTTTTGACGTCAGCTAAGAATGTCAACTTTCGAACCTCGATGCCGCAACGAGTTTGCGTCATCATGTTCGATGGGTTCGGAACCGACTACTACGAACTTTCGAACATGCCCACGCTAAAAAGATGGGCTACGGAGGGGTTCTACAAACGCATACAAGCCGTGATGCCGACCGTTACCAACACCAACATGGCGGGTGTGTGTTGCGGAGTCCATGCGGACGAGCACGGTATTACAGGCAACTCGTATTGGGATGCGGATGTCGACCAAGAGCAATTCATGTCCGACGGAAATTTGTTAACGGCTCCGACCCTCTTTCAACGAGCCGGTCGCTTCGGTGTTCGGTCGATGATCATTTCCGCGAAACAGAAGACGGTCCCGCTTCTCAAGCAAGGAACCACCATGGCCATCGGCTCGCAGAACCCGCCCGAAGAGATTGTGCAAAGGTACGGTAAGCCACCTGAAATCTATTCTATGGATGTGAACTATTGGGTCTGGAAGATCGCGATCGACGTGATCAAGAACCAGCCCAAGATCGGGCTGCTATATGTACATACGCCGGACTACCCGATGCACAAATTTGCGCCTGAGGCGGAGCAATCCCGAGTTCATCTCAAAAACATTGACAATTTCTTGGCAGATGCGGCAGATGCCGATCCCGACATGGCATTCTACATTGCGCCAGATCATGGATTGAATTCCAAGTCGACTGTGCTAAATCTCAACAAGACCCTCACGAGAAACGGAGTCGATTTCAAAATCGTGATGTCGGCCGAACGCGATCAATATCCCAAGCATCACAGCGGCTTTGGTGGCACAGCCTTTATCTACCTCGATTCCCCAAACGAGACCGATAAAGTCATCAACGTACTTCGCGACGTCAAAGAGATCGAAGAGATGCTGACGCGCGAGGAAGCCGCCAAGAAATATAAACTCAATCCGCACCGGATCGGTGACCTATGGTTAACGGCGGTCAAGGATGTCGTATTTGGACATTCGATGGAAGAGCGAGAGCAACTCGCTAGCGATTACCGATCTCATGGGTCAGCCCATGAGCGAGACATCCCGTGTTTCATTTATCGGCACGATGGCAAACTACCCGACGCCAGCGAAATCAATACCAACGTGGATGTGTGCAAATTTTTGTACCGAAGTTAGTTCCAAGCAATGCAGGCGATCGATCTCTTGGAGAGTGAGATCACTACGCCTGATAACGCGTTGAGTTTCGTTGTAATCAGAATAGAAACGTCCAAACCGCCTTAAGAACCCCCATAGATTGGAGCCGAAATGAATTGGTCCTACCAGAATCGACTTGCGTTCACCTTGGTTGAACTGCTCGTAGTGATTGCCATCATTGGAATACTTGTCGGGCTGTTGCTGCCTGCGGTGCAGGCCGCGCGCGAAGCGGCGCGGCGGATGCAGTGCTCTAACAATCTTCGTCAAATTGGTCTGGCAATGCACAATCACGAATCTGCGTTGAAACGATTTCCACCGCTAGGCGATTACATTTCGGCAGGAAGCTCGGTCTACTGGAGTTTTCACACCAAGTTGCTTCCCTACTGCGAGCAGTCGAATCTTCAAAACCTTATCGACTTTAGGCTCCCTATCAGTCAGCAGCCCCAGGTGGCCAAGGTTAGGGTTCCATACCTTATCTGCCCTAGTGAACCTAACGATCGAGAGAGGATTGATAGCCCGACTTTTACCCACTATCCATTGAACTATGCGGGCAACGTAGGACTCTGGCATATATATCAACCACCTATTGGGCAAAGCACCGGCGTTTTTCAAGTCAACAAAGCGACCAGTATAGCCGAGATGGCTGATGGGCTAAGTAATACGCTCGGAGTATCTGAGGTCAAGGCATTCACTCCCTATCTCCGTGATGGTGGCAATCCATCTGGCCTGGCTGCGGTGCCCACTTCACCGAGCCAACTTGCAAGCTTTGGTGGCGAGTTCAAAGTCGATTCGGGGCACACTGAATGGGTCGATGCGCGCACGCACCAAACCGGTTTCACCACCACGTTTACTCCCAATACCAAATGCCCATACGTTATTGGGGACAAGACGTATGACATTGACTTCAACAGCATGAGAGAAGGGCGTTCAACAACAGTTCCCACTTACGCGGTCGTGACCAGCCGAAGTCATCATACGGGGCTTGTTCAGGCATTCGTCATGGATGGTTCGACCCGAAGCGTCAGCAACTCGATCGATTTGATCGCTTGGCGCGCGATGGGAACAAGAGCCGGCGGAGAAGTAATTGGCGAGTAGGTCACTCTTGACGAGAGTGACTTGGCACTGATGTTTAACCGCTCGAGGCCATCCAGGCTCGAGAGTGAACGTCAGGGAAGCGGCCGATCTAGCCAAGCCCGCCGCTGCGCAGGTTAAACATCAAGCGTTGCACCCGGCAGTTGCGACTCTGCGTTGCACGCTACAACAAATTGCTTGCAAGCTCTGCGAGTTCCGAGCGTTCCCCTTTTTCCAGAGAAACGTGTCCATAGATGGGTTGCCCCACCATGCGATGTATAAGGTAAGTCAATCCGTTGGATAACGAGTCTAGGTAGGGATGGTCGATTTGCTGAATGTCTCCAGTAAATACGATCTTGGTCCCTTCACCCGCCCGTGTAATAATCGTCTTGATCTCATGGGGTGTTAG
>JANLUJ010001224.1:0-1904 GCA_031363425.1 Pirellula sp. | reverse complement strand
CACCGCTGACACAGGTAAAACGAAGGTTCGAGCAGCTCGGGCCAAGGTCAACGCAAAACACTCTAAGGCGTTCAAAAAACTTGCAGAGTAGAACATGCCCCAATTCTTGACTCTCGATGACGTACTCGAGACGCATGCTTTTCAAATTGAGACCTACGGCGGAAGTGCTGGCGTTCGCGATTTGGGTTCGCTTGAGAATTGGAGACTCGCCCGTTCGTTCAAGTATTGCCGGCTTGCCAGTGAACCTTTGCATATGATCGACTATTACGTCGCAATAGGGAGCGTCTAGTTCCATCAAGAATGCGTTGCGGCCAGTTTGCACCGCGCCGATCATCGTCGATCCCGAGCCACCGAATAGATCAAGCGCGATCTGACCTCGCTGGAAATGTTCTCCAGCCGATTGCCCGTCACCGTGAAGAAGCGATCACGATCGTAGATCTCGATCTCGCCATCCTGATACGCCTTGCGACAACGCCGGCCTGGCTTGTTGGCTTTGATAAATACTTTCACGCCGGTGCCGGATGGACTCGTCTCGGTATAACTGTCGAGTTTCGCGAGAAAGTCCGCTGCCCACCTTTTTAACTGTCCGCTTTCGGGATCGATGCAGTTATCCAGATCGACGCCGCAATACGGATCATCCGCTGTAAAAACGAAACCAACGCCCGCCAATTTCGGATCCGCCTGGCACGCTTCGATTGCTTTTGCAAATGATCCCCAATCGGACGGGTCGGTCGAAGACGCCAAGCTTCCGGTAATCGGATTGATAGGGGCTTTCGATTTCTTCCCGTCTCGATCGATGATCTTCCAAGCAACCCACTGTGGACATTTTTGTAAGCAAGGTGGAATCTGTTCGGTCGAGAAACTTTGCAATCGGTTTTTCATTGGTCAGGACTTTTCAGCAGTGCGGCTACTTGTATAGCTCCCATCCTTTCCAATGAACGTCGCCCGTCTGTTTCCTCGGATCTTCCCGACAAGTTTCGCCAGATCCACATCGCCATCGGCTACCATTGGGTAGATGTAAGCCAAACAAAGGTCGAAACGGATCTCGTTGTGGCCCAGTTCGCTCGAGATGGCTTGCATCGCTTCTTGCTCGTCCAATAGCTGCCCAATCGGGAGCGGTTTCGGTCTAGTCTGATCGGTAGGTGGCTTTGTCGGTTGTTGCGTCATGATCGACTCCTTGTTTGTGTTTTGGATTTGGTTTGCTTCTTGTGCTTTTTAGGATCTAGAATCTTGGCGACGGACAGCGGGTCGGGTAGGATTCGAACCTACATGGGTTCCATTCGCGTGTACCATCACGCGTTCGATCCGTGTGCCGTCTCTCCTGCGGTCACGACTAGTTGCCCCCGTCGTTCGGGGCGCACCCCTGCATCAATTGATACAAAAGAATGCAAGTCAAGACACTCGTTAGAACGGCTCGATGGAGTCCACTCGATTGCTTGTTACTACCGGAATCTGAATTCGGCGGTTGAAGTAAACGTTTGAGTAGTCCCCCTTTGTGCGCTTGGTCAGTTCCAGCGTCACGTCAAGCAACTCCTCGAGACGCCCAGCCAACTCGCTGAATTTCGTTAGCACCATCCCATCATGGCACTCAACAATTGCATCGACCTTGCCCGCAATTCGAAACGTTTGGCTTTGGCGCCCAGTATCTGGATTGCGAATCTCTCCGACGAATTCCTTTTCAACTTCAACGATGTGGAAGTCTTCGATCGAGTAGCGGTTGTGGGGTGGAGTGGGCAGAGGGAGATGTGGATGGAGACTAAATCTACTTGCGAATAACTTTCGTAGTATCACCATCCTACGCGGCTCTCTCGTTTTCTTGAGTAAATGCTTTTTCTGCGTCCTCGATCTGCCTCGCTTTGCCGAGCGCCGAAGCGACTAAGCCTGCAGGTACTGGTCCAGATTTG